>NZ_JBMLSD010000164.1:0-40681 GCF_049240685.1 Flectobacillus sp. | reverse complement strand
AGGTATACTACTAGAAAGGCACTTAGATTTATCATTCATTTAATCTTTCCTGTTAAGTAGCAGGAAAGATTAAACTCACATTATCTTAAAAGTAAAAATTGAGTATAACCTTTTGATTCTGATTATATTACAATAACTGATATACTGTTAACTAATAACGTCTCTTTACTTACTCAATTAGGGAGTGCTAAATTATTTTTAACATTTGTGTGAAAAAGAAACCAATGAACTTATACCCTTTATACAAATAACATATTGCAAAAAACAAGGATTTTAAACTACTTGAATAGAAAAAAGCTTAAAAATCCTTGTTTTTTTTATAGATATATTTCTAAATTTACTCACAACAAGATAAAGCCTTGGTAGTAGTTTTTGAATCTCTAATATGTTAAATATTGCTATTGCTTCGAGTACTTCTTATAATACTCGTAAATCATACTTTCAACAATCAATAGTCAGTACTTGGCGTCTAAATCTTCTATCGTATTCTTGTAAATTAATTTTTCGAAAAGTCTAGCATTCATACAATATTTCAGCCTACGTAAGGTTAGCTTAAACAAGCTGAACACATTTGGCCTAGGATTTTTCTTTGTAAAAAATAGGCACAATCAATTACAACAATCTAACAATCAATCTTTTATTTAACTTTTAGAAAAAATGGCTTATAACATCTTAGACATTGAAGGAATCGGTCCTGTTTATGCAGAAAAATTAGCTGCCGTTGATATCAAAACTGTTGAACAATTACTCGAAGCTGGCGCTACCAAAAAAGGACGCTCTTCGCTTGCAGACACAACCGGGATTGATGAAAAACGTATTCTTCGTTGGGTAAACATGGCAGATTTGTTCAGAATCAAAGGCGTTGCAGAAGAAACATCTGACCTTTTAGAGGCAGCTGGCGTAGATACTGTAAAAGAGTTAGCAACTCGTAATGCCGCTAACTTACATGCTAAAATGCTAGAAACAAATGAGGCAAAAGGCCTAAGCGGCCGTGTTCCGAGCTTGTCACAAGTGGAAGGATTTATTGAGCATGCAAAAACTTTAGCGCCTGTGGTGACTTATTAATTTATCAAATTTTATCGTAGGAATATATCTTTTTATAGAGTAAAAATACCCTCAACATGGCTTTGTTACAGCAAGTGTTGAGGGTATTTTTTTGGCTCAATTTTTTTCCAAAACCAAAAAATAAAATGCTCAAAACAGAAACTTAGTACAGATAATTTAGCTTGTATACATAGAGCTATTGTGCAAAGCTGAAAAGATATTTTTTGAATAAAACCAATTCAAGATGGTAAAATTTCAATAAATCATCAAAGCCTGACGGATGAAATTAGCTTTTTATTGAACTTTGGCAAGAAATCAATCAGCGAAAATTGTACAATTCGTAGCATATTCAAACACTATAATAAAACTGTTAACTGAAACAAAAATTAATCTCAAGCCAATTTTTTTTTAGCGCAAAATGAACACATCCCAACTCGAAAATTTATTCCCTGCTGAAGCTGATATTCCAGCAGAATATAATATCACCGAGCCTATCGAGCAACGTGAATACTTGGTAAATGGTGAGATGCGTCAATGGACTGGTAAAACCCAAGATGTTTGGTCGCCTGTTTATGTAAAAACAGAAAAAGGATTAGAACAAAAACGTATAGGTTCTTATCCTATTACCGATGCCCCAGATGCCATCGAAGTACTATATGCCGCCGTAAAAGCTTACAACAACGGCCGTGGTGAGTGGCCGTCAATGAGCGTTACTCAGCGTATTGAGTGCGTAGAACGCTTTACCCAAAAAATGATTCAAAAACGCGATGAGGTGGTTAAATTGTTGATGTGGGAAATCGGTAAATCTTTGGGTGATTCACAAAAAGAATTTGACCGTACTGTACAGTATATCTACGATACCATCGACGCATTGAAGGATATCGACCGTAACTCTTCTACTTTCTTAATTGAAGAGGGTATTATCGGTCAGGTACGCCGTTCTCCTCTAGGAGTTGTATTGTGTATGGGACCATTCAATTATCCTTTGAATGAAACGTTCACTACATTGATTCCTGCCCTAATCATGGGGAACACCTTGTTGTTTAAGCCACCAAAACACGGTACTTTATTGCACTACCCATTATTGGAGGCCTTCCGTGATTCGTTCCCTGCTGGAGTAATCAACACCGTTTATGGTCGTGGAAACTCGGTTATTCCTAGCTTGATGGAGTCAGGCAAAATTGATGTATTGACCTTGATTGGTTCATCAAAAGTAGCAGATAAATTGAAAAAAATGCACCCTAAAGTAAACCGTTTGAGAGCAATCTTAGGTTTGGATGCAAAAAATGCTGCTATCGTAACCGAAAGTTCTGACTTAGAATTAGCCGTTAAAGAATGTATGCTAGGTTCGTTGTCATTCAATGGTCAGCGTTGTACAGCACTCAAAATTATGTTTGTTCATGAAACATTAATCGAGAGATTTAACCAACGTATGGCTGAAGAAATTGGCAAGCTAAAATTAGGATTGATGTGGGAAAAAGGTGTAAACATTACGCCACTTCCTGAGCCTAACAAGCCAGCCTACTTGAAAGAACTTATCGAGGATGCCAAATTACACGGCGCTAAAGTGATTAACGAAAACGGTGGCGAAAGCTTCAAATCTTTTGTTTTCCCAGCTTTACTTTCGCCTGTAACTAGCCAAATGAAAATCTGGCATGAAGAGCAATTTGGCCCAGTGGTACCCGTAGTTCCGTTTAGCAACATTGAAGAGCCAATCGAATACATTACAACCTCTTCGCATGGTCAGCAAGTTTCTATTTTTGGAACAGATATCAACCAAATCTCCGAATTGATTGATGCTGCTGTAAATCAGGTCTCTCGTGTAAATATCAATGCTCAGTGCCAGCGTGGACCGGATACATTCCCATTCACAGGTCGTAAAGACTCTGCCGAGGGAACTTTGTCTGTAACCGCAGCACTTCGTTCGTTCTCTATTCGTACGGTAGTAGCTACCAAGCAAACACCCGAAAACAAAGCTTTGGTCAACCAAATCGTTGAGAATCAAGAATCGAACTTCCTATCGACTCGATTTATCTTGTAGGTAAAAGTTATTGGTTATTAGTGTGATAGTTATTAGTGATTGTTCAGCTTGACTTCAATAGTAGAATTTCTCCAACTATTAGCCAATTATAGCTTTTACTCATCATAAAAACAAAATGGCTGTTTCAAATCTGAAACAGCCATTTTGTTTTTATGATGAGTTGTGAATGAATACTTGACAGCACCCTTCTGATTATGACCACCTTCAAATAACGGATATACGGTTAACGAATAGCCTCTTTTTACCTAATTCAATAAATACTCACCCAATTTTGTTTCCAAATCTTTACTAGACATATTTCTAAAAATACCTCCATGTGAAACAAATGAAATTTCGCCTTTTTCTTCTGAAACTACAATCACAGCAGCGTCGGTTTGTTCGCTCATACCAAAAGCAGCTCTATGCCTAAAACCTAAAGTAGGAGAAATTGTACCACTTTCAGAAATAGGCAACATACAACGAGCAGCAGCCAAGCGATTATTCTTGATAATCACAGCGCCATCGTGCAAAGGTGAGTTTTTATGAAAAATTGTCAACAGTAACCTTTTAGATACCTGAGAATCTATTTCGTCTCCCGACTCAATAAATTTCTTTAAATCATCTTCTTTTTCAATTACAATCAATGCACCCGTATGCGTAGCGGCCATAGTTCGGGTAGCCTCTACAATCGCCTGTAAATTAGAAACTTTTTCTTTTGAAATTTTTGGTGTATAAAATCTTTTCAAGATAGCATTTTCCTGAAACGAAGTTGACCTTCCGAGCATCAATAAAAAACGACGAATTTCTTGTTGAAATATTATTAACAAGGCCAGCACACCAACATTCATAAATTGCCCCAAAATGGCAGATAGCAATTCCATGCCAAAGGCAGTTGCTAACAGATAGACAACATATACGATGATAAAGCCAAAAAATATTTTATTCGCTATACTCCCCTGAATAAGTCGATATATTTGATAAAGCAAGAAGGCGACGAATAATACGTCGACTATATCTATAAAATCAATATTTAAAAAGCCAATATGCATATAATTTAAAGTTTTTGCGATTAAAGTATTAATATAAAGTGTCGGTTTTCAATATGATATGAGCATTTGGACAAATGGCTCGATAAAAGTCAATCTTAGATGGTTCGCATACGCCTGGAAAATCTCCGACCTTACCTAGCATATCTGTCATTACTTGAAAATGCAAGTGCGGAGGCCAGTTCCCATTTTCAGGAAAATTGCCGAATTCAGCTATACGCTGCCCCCTCTGTACAGCTTGCCCAATTCTTAAGTCCTGCAAGGATTGGAGACTTAAATGTCCGTACAATGTATAAAAAGTATACCCCTCGATGGTATGTTCCAAAATGATTGTAGGACCATAATCGCCAAAATTATCATTATTGGCAAAGCTATGGACGTAGCCCTCTATCGGGGCAAATACTGCAGTACCTGCGGGCGCCCAAATATCTACCCCCAAATGAATCGAACGAGCTTCTTCTGTCTGCTGAAAATGTTGGCTTCTACGATAAATATATCGATTTTCAAAGTATCCTCCTATGGCACAAACCGCTTCAACCTTCTGAATTTTTTCAAAGACATATTCAGTAAAAATAGCGGTATCTGTGAGGTCTATTTTTGCTAAATCAGCATTTTGTGCCGTAAGGTCTATTTTCAACAGTCGTTCTTTCGTCAAATCGAAAGGTACCACTGAGGCAAAATTTTGCTTTTTTAAAATATCTTCGAATAACATACTGATTTAAAAACCTTTAAAATACCGAATTAAGCCCACACTTGTGTGCCTTCTGTGCAATTTTTACACATTTCTATCTCACTCCTAGATTTTAAAACAATTTGTCTAAAACTTTGATAGGATTCTGCACGCCAAAGAGTCTTGAAAGAGGTTTGGCTCAAATCGCCTAATCGATGCTCTGCATCTTTATCGAAACAACATGGCACTACCAAGCCATCCCAAGTAATCACACAAGAATGCCACATTTTCCAACAATGATTGAGTAGCCTATTTTTTATTTGAAAACTACCATCTGCTTGTTGTTGATATCTGGCATATTTCTCAATGGTCGGAATAAGCGACGAGCCTTGCTCGTAGTCATAAATTTGGGCAGTTTTGAGCGCTACTTCGTCTACTCCTAGCTCTTTGGCCAAAGCCTTTACTTCTTCTATTTGGTGTTCGTTGGGTCGAACTACCAAAAACTGAAACACAATGTGCGGAGTAGTCGAATTCAAAGCCTTTTTCCATTTAATAATATGCTTTGTACCCTCCAACACCTTATGTAGTTTTCCACCAACTCTGTACTGTTCGTATACCTCTTGCGTAGTACCGTCTATTGATATAATCAAGCGATCCAATCCTGATTCCACCGTCTTTTTTGCTTGGGATTCGCTCAAATAATGGGCATTTGTGGAAGTTGCCGTATAAATTTTTTTTCGAGAAGCATACTGTACTAGCTCCAAGAACTGAGGGTGAAGGTATGGTTCGCCCTGAAAATAAAAAATTAAATACATCAAGGTATCCGAAAGCTCATCAATAGTTTGCTGAAATAGATGATCTGAAAGCATACCTGTTGGCCTAGTAAATGAACGCAAGCCACTCGGACATTCGGGACATCGAAGATTACATGAAGTAGTGGGCTCAAACGAAATACTAATCGGAAGTCCCCAATGATAGGCTTTACCCGTAAGTTTTGCAAAAAAATAACTCATGAAAACTTTCGTCGCATTAAAAATGCGCTTCCATGTAAATTTAGAGATAAAATTTAGTCCATCGGTAAGGTTTCTATTCATTACAGAGAAAACAAAATGTAGTGAAGATTACCAGCATCCTATTCAAAACACCACATCTGCTCGATTTAATTGAGAGTATCCAACTAGGTTCAAGTCTTTTTTTTGGACAAAATCTATTCAAAAGTAAAGGACTTGGTTTTGATTTCTATTAACCTTGCAAATTACTCAATAATTGTCAAAACATCGGTTTATAATCTCTATTTCCTTCGAAAAGACTGACGCTTTCTTAAATAAATAGGTAGAATCTAGGAAGTTCGTCGGAGAAAGGAGCACTTTGGCAGATAGACAATTTAGGTATTAGGCAATAAGCTTTAGGTCGTAGGCTAAAGAAAAAAGGTGTTTTTATAGAATTACAAAGACCTGTGCTTGCCTAGGCTTTAGGTATTCAGCAAAAATTTTCCATCGATACCTAAAACACAAAACATAAAAGTAGTAAGTACTAAAAAATCAAGAGATAAAGCTCCACTTTTTTTATACGCTTCAAGCCACTCAAAATATTCTGTAAGCTAAATTCGAATAGTTTTTATCGAAAAACAAAATGAATAAATGTTCGAGAGGATTCAAAAACAAATCACCTTATTTTCTCGAAAATCATGATTTTTCAACGGTAAATAAAGAATGGTTTCTAAATATTATATTTTTTTCACAAAAAAAGTGTGAAAAAAAATTGTTATTTCAACAATTCTAATGCAAATTGCTATGGTTATAGATGTCCTCAAAGCATACCGCCAGATGTGATGACGATATGATATAATTAGTGAAAATTATAACCTTACTTAATTTAAAACTAATTTCTTCATACTTGTTTTGGAGCAACAACTCCGCACGTCCTTGGCATTTCCAACCTAATCATTCGGACATCAACTTTACCAAGATTTTAATCATTAAATAAAGATATTTCGCTGCAAAAACAGCAATGATACTAACTAAGTAATCTTTTATTAGATTATTTTTTTATGGGTTCGGGTTACAGAAAAAGTCAAGAGTGATGCTCTTGACTTTTCTAATTTAACGACATTAATGAATGGTTTTTATTTTTGAACTTTCGACCCTGCACAAAAACATATCTTATGTTAAAAAAAGCAGTTAACACTCTTTGCCTTAAGTCTAAAACAAAAAACTTAAAGCTAATTGTTGAGCTCTCAGTTATTCACTAAAACATATCTTATTTTACTAAAAAAACATTTATCACTCTTTGCCTTGTGCCTGTTGCCTTGTGCCTGTTGCCTGTTGCCTAAAATCTAATTTTGCACAAATACATCATTCATTATCTTCCTTTAAATTGCGCTGGTCTTTTTTGTAGAAATGCAGATACCCCTTCCACAAAATCATAGCTCTGAGCTGCCTCGTCTTGATGAATAGCCTCCAGTTCCAACATTTGTTCAAGTGAAGAGTGTGATGATTGATTCAAAACTTTTTTGATAAGTCCAATAGCCTTAGTTGGGGCATTGGCATACTGCTGAGCAGTGGCCTCGAGGGCTTCTCTAAACTGATTTGCAGGCACTACCTTTGACACTAATCCAAGGCTCAAACATTCCTGTGCACTAAGTCTTCGTCCTGTAGAACATAATTCGAAAGCTCGCTGAGACCCAACTATCCTAGGGAGAAAATACGAAGACCCTGCGTCTATAATTAAGCCAATACTGACAAATATTTCGGACATAGCGGCATTCTCCGAAGCAATCAAAATATCACAAGCCAAAGCAAGCGAACATCCTGCCCCTGCAGCTATGCCATTTAGCCCTCCGATAATAGGCTTTGGAGAATTTCGCATAGCCAAAATCATAGGATTATAATTTTTCCGAAGAGATTGGCTAGGGAGTTTAATTTCTCCTAATCCCTCCTTCAAATCAGCACCCGAGCAAAATGCTCTCTCCCCTTCCGAAGTCAAAACAATAACTCTAACTTCTTCATCTTCGGAAGCAAGATTAACAGCCTTAGTAATCTCTTGAATTAAAGCGGGGTTGAGTGCATGATAAACTTCAGGACGATTAAGTACAATAGATGCAACGGCATCCTTAACTTCATATTTCAGTAAAGCAAACATAGATTTTCTGTTAAAAAGGTTTTAAAATCAATGCTTGAATTTCTTAAAAAAAAAATTGTTATGCAAGCATACTATTTTATTTATCTTTATCCTCAATAGAATATCCAACAAGTAAAACTGATTTAGGAAGCATTAATGAATTGAAACTACAATAAGATAAGCGTTGCAGAAAGGCTTATCACTAATCCTAATACTACGCCAGCAATGATTTGAGCAAGCGTATGAGCTGCTAATTGCAAACGTGCAGCCAATAAAAAACCCGCTAACAAAATCAAAAAACCAAAGGTATGTATTAATTGAGTTTCGGGATAATGAATGGCAACCCCCAATACTGCCCCTATAGTACCTGATATACCGACGGCATGGGCAGATATTTTCCAATACAGACTAATAAAAGCTACCACCGCAATAGAGAAAGTAATACTAGACATCAAAACTGCAATTTCGGGAAACTGGCTAATAGATTTGGTATAAAAAGCCGTGATAAGAGTATAAATAATTACCGTGATAAGATAAGGTAGGCGACGGTCACGAAGAGTTTGCATTTCGAGGGTTTTGATATAGCCCAAACGATAAATAAAGTAAATAGCCAGTGCAGGTACGATGAAAGTCTGTAGCAAAATTAATAACAGAAGCCCTTGTTTTAGACTTAAAAGACCAACTTTGGTAGCGCCACTAAAGAGATCCAGATTTGCAATAGCCACAGGAGCTTGATAAAATATAATCCCAAACAATAAGGTTGGCATTAAGAGAGGGTGCAACAAAACCGAGAGTATATATGCTAAACGGGTGTTCAATGTCTGTAAAAGTAAAAGTGAATGACGAAACGCTTTATTTGCTAGAGCAAATTTAAGACTATTCATCATTCACTTTTGTTTGGTTCACAATTAAAGTTGTTTACGAAGGCGCGCCACAGGAATATTTAGCTGTTCACGGTATTTGGCTACAGTTCTTCGAGCAATGTTATAACCTTTTTCGTTTAGATATTTTTCTAATTTATCATCCGAGAGCGGATTCTTTTTAGGTTCGTTTTCTATCAACTCTTTCAAAATATTTTTTACTTCACGACTCGAAGCATCCTCGCCCGACTCGGTAGAGATACCCTCCGAGAAAAAGTATTTGAGTAGATATAGGCCAAACTCTGTTTGCACCGATTTGCTACTTGCTACCCTAGATACGGTAGAAATATCCATTTCGATTTCATTGGCAATATCTTTTAATATCATCGGCTTGAGTTTTGATTCATCTCCAGTCAAGAAAAAATCCTTTTGATAATCAACAATTGCCTGCATGGTTTTCAAAAGTGTTTGCTGTCGTTGCTTAATGGCATCGATAAACCATTTGGCCGAATCTAGTTTTTGTTTGATAAAAGTAACCGTTTCTTTTATTGACTTATTATTTTTATCACTTTTATCATAAGTTTCTAGCATTTCGTGAAACGAAGTACTTACACGAAGTTCAGGGGCATTTTTTGAGTTAAGAAAAATTTCAAGTTTCCCATTATTATTTGTCAAGATAAAATCAGGCATTAAAAATTGTGTGACGCTAGAATCATCGTCAGAGGCACCTGGTTTTGGGTTCAACTTAGTAATCAACGAAATAGCCTCTTTCATGAGTTCATCGTTGATATTTAGGCGTTTTTGAATTTTCTCGTAATGCTTTTTAGAAAATTCGTCAAAGTATTCGTCAACTATCCGAATGGCATTCTGAACGCGTTCCTCATCATGCGGTTTGCGGTCAAGCTGCAAGAGCAAGCATTCTCTCAAATCTCTAGCTGCGATACCAGCAGGGTCAAACATTTGGACTGCTCGCAAAACCTCCTCTACTTCGGCAATACTAGTGTAGACTCCCTGTGTAAAGGCGAGGTCGTTGACGATAGCCTGCAAGGGACGTCGAATATAGCCATCGGCCTCTATAGAGCCGATAATTTGTTTACCAATAGTTTCCTTAGTTTCATCCAAGCGTAAAAATCCAAGCTGGGTAGTAAGATGGTCAGATAGGCTCTCTACCATCATAATAGGCATTTCCTTCTCCTCATCCTCTGTGCCATTCCCATCGCCCTGCATTTTGTAGCCACTGTAATCGTCATGGAGATATGAATCTATATCTAAATCTCTATCCTCAAAATCTGAAAACTCATCCTCTTTAAAATCATCAAACTCTTCATCAAACTCCTCTTTTTGCTCTTGGACGTCATTATCCATCTCCATACCTTCTTCTAAGGCTGGATTTATCTCAAGCTCCTCTTCGATTCTTGCTGCAAGCTCAAACGTTGGGATTTGTAGGAGCTTTATAAATTGAATCTGCTGCGGCGATAGTCGCTGCTGGAGCGACTGGTTTAAGGATAATTTTTGCATATTTTATGACATGTAAGGATTAATGTAGAAACATCCAACAAAATTGGTATAAGGTTTGTGGACACTCTTCTATTTCACCCTATAACAACTATCTTGCCATTTTTTTCAATAAAAATAATTAAGATGTTTGAAAAATCCCAAATACAAGCAAACATTCCGTACAAATAGTTACAAATCAGTATTTTACGAAAAATATTTTTTTTCTTAAAAAGACAAAAAACTTATGAAAAGCGATTCATCATTCGGTATTTGACAGAATTGTAAGTAATTTTGAAAAGTAGGCTTACCGAAAGGTAGTCAATTTGAGTAAAATACATACGTTTTGATGTATAAAGTGGATTTTTTTAATACATTTTTTTGTAAAACTAGACAATGCAAATCAAACAAATCTTAGCAGAAGCAGCCGTTGGCGCGGAAATTACGGTAAAAGGCTGGGTAAGAACCAAGCGTGAATCAAAAAACGTAACATTCATTAATATTAATGACGGTTCGGTAATTCACAATATCCAGGCTGTAGCTGAGGCAGGTGTTTTGAGCGAAGAAACCCAAAAGCTTATTACAACTGGTGCATGTGTAGCCATTACAGGAACTTTAATCGAGTCACAAGGTTCAGGTCAAAAAGTGGAGTTACAAGTAAAATCAGCACTTGTATATGGTACTGCTGACCCTGAGAAATACCCATTGCAACCTAAAAAACACTCGTTAGAGTTTTTGAGAGAAATTGGTCACTTGCGTCCTCGTACAAATACATTCTCAGCAATTCTTCGTGTTCGCCACACTTTGGCTTATGCGATTCATAAATACTTCAACGACAATGGTTTCTTCTATCTTCACACCCCAATCATCACTGGTTCGGATGCTGAAGGTGCAGGTGAAATGTTTCGTGTTACTACACTCGACCCTAAGAATCCTCCATTAAACGAAGACGGTTCTGTGAACTACAAAGAGGACTTCTTTGGTCGCGAAACCAATCTTACTGTATCTGGTCAGCTTGAAGGTGAGTTGGGTGCAATGGCTTTGTCGAAGATATATACTTTTGGTCCTACTTTCCGTGCCGAAAACTCTAACACCGCTCGTCACCTAGCAGAGTTCTGGATGATTGAGCCAGAAGTTGCTTTTTATGAGTTGGAAGACAACATGGCCTTAGCTGAGGATTTTACCAAGTATGTAATTAGATATGCCCTTGACAACTGCTACGATGACTTGGTATTCTTGGAAAGTCGATTAAAAGAAGAAGAGAAAAACAAAAAACAAGAAGAGCGTTCGGAGTTGGCGCTTATCGAAAAATTAAGATTTGTGATTGATAACGACTATGTCAAATTGACATATACCGAGGCAATCAAAATTCTATTGAACTCAAAACGACATAAAGAAGGTAAATTCCAATATCCTGTAGCTTGGGGTATCGATTTGCAGTCTGAGCATGAGCGCTATTTGGTAGAAAAACACTTTAAAAAGCCAGTTATCTTAACCAACTATCCAAAAGATATCAAGGCCTTTTACATGAAATTGGATGAAGTAACCGAAGATGTTCCGGGTCAAACTGTTCGTGCGATGGACGTGCTATTCCCTGGAATTGGCGAAATTATCGGTGGCTCACAACGTGAAGATAATTACGAAAAATTAGCTCAACGTTGCCAAGAAGTAGGTATTCCGATGGAATCTATCTGGTGGTACCTCGAAACTCGTCAGTTTGGTACAGCACCACACGCTGGTTTTGGAATTGGTTTTGAGCGTTTGGTAATGTTCGTAACGGGTATGACTAATATCCGCGACGTAATTCCTTTCCCTCGTACACCAAAAACTGCTGAATTCTAGGAACTAGTTAGTAGTTATATGTATATCTGTTATTTGAAAATAACCTGAAAGATATATCTTGTATGCTACAGAAATAAATAACGTTAAAGGTTGTGTTGATATTTGTAAAAATGTCGACACAACCTTTTTTATTATTCAGCATTTGTATCATTTATTTAAAATCCTGACATTGGCATTGTATTTCTTCAGCCATGGAAAAATGCTTGAAAATGAATATCTTTATTACAACATGCACTTCAGAGTAGACACACGCATTTAAACCTTTTTTTTATGAAAAAAATCATACTAACCTTCTTCTTCATCGCAGCAATTACAGCAACACTATCTGCTCAGTCTACCGACGAAAAAGCAGTAAAAGCGGTCATCGACCAGCTATTTACTGGCATGCAAAAGCATGATACGACTATGATTAAAGCGGTTTTTCACCCATCTATCCGTATGCAATCGATAGGAATGAGTCGTAAAACACAACAAATGGAACTTACCACCGAAAATGGAATTGCCGATTTTGTCAAACAAATTGGTTCGCTACCTGCCAGTTTGGCAATTGAAGAAAGATTATTGAGTTATGAAATCAGAATTGATGGGCAGATGGCAACCGCTTGGACGCCTTATGAATTTTATGCCAATGGAAAATTCAGTCATTGTGGTGTCGATGCCTTTCAGCTATTCAAAACTCCCGAAGGTTGGAGAATTATTGCCTTGGCAGATACTCGTAGAAAAGATTGTGGCAAGTAAATAGTAGTGCAGAGTTGTGAATTAAGAATTGTGAATTTAATTTCTAATCATTAGCATTTAACCGTATCACCTAGTTTGAGACTAAGTCTCGGACTAGGTGATACGGTTGTAGAGATACAATGATTTGCGTATTTACAATTTAGGCATATCGATTTAATAGCATTAATTTAGTAGGTCAGTTCAGGGGACTGGCCTTTTTTTAGTTATTTTGCGAGGGGAAACACCTTATTAAATGTCTTTAACTATTAACTATCCCATGATTCAATTTCTCAAATTTTTTAAAAGTCTTACTTATGCTTTTCAGGGCTTAGGAATGTTGCTAAAAGAAAATAACTTTCGGATACATCTGCTTATTTTCGGTTTTGGGCTTTTGTTTGGCTGGTTTTTCGAGATAAATACGGTAGAATGGCTCTTTGTGGTATTAGGAAATGGTCTTGCGATTGCTTCGGAAGGATTTAACTCTGCCATTGAAGCTATTGTCGATTTGGCTTCACCAGATTTTCATGCTTTGGCCAAAAAAGCCAAAGATATTGCTGCGGGTTCGGTTTGGATTACGGCTATGGCATCGATGACCTGTCATATTATAATCTTCCTACCCAAAATTATCGCTTTTGTAGAGCATTTTTTATAGAAATATGAATCATCCCAGATTTAGTGATTGAATGAAGAATGATTAGTATTCTAGCAGTAGAGACGCAATGATTGCGTCTCTACTGCTAGAATCTAAATTTTAACATAATCACTCATTCGCTAAATTAGGAATGACTCATGTTATTTATTCAAGGTTCATTCATAAAAATCTATTTCTTTTTGCTCACTTTTTTCCAAATAAAGTAAGCTCCTATCAGCACCAATAACACAAGAGATATTAGCAGCAATTTTGTCCAAACAAGAGGATTCACGTGTTCCTCCTCTGTAATGACTAACAACTGATTTACTTTTTGGTTTTTTAGCACTTGCTTATATCCACCCGTCCAATGCACAATGACTTCGTCGATTGTTGTAGCATCACCTAGTCCGAAGTGTGCAAAAGTGGCATTTTGGGATAAATGGCTCGAACCACCTCCATCAATTTCTCTAATTTGATGTTTGCCATTTACGACAATCTCAATCTTTGAACCAATCCCATGAGATTCAGCCTGAATACCCTGAAGAACAATTTTTATCCAATTTCCTTTTGCTCCATCATTTCGGAATAAATGCGTTACAGACACCGTAGGGAAGTTGGGAAGCACAGGTTTTTGATTGACAACCAACAAATCCAAATCTCCATCATTGTCATAGTCTAGTACCACCGAACCACGCCCTATCCCATAATCATTTAGGCCTTTGAGTCCAGCAAGATCTACAAACTTCCCTCCATTGTTTTCATAATAAGCATCTGCCATTGGTACACAATTGGGATTTAAGTCTCCATTGGCAACAAATAAGTCGAGGTCGCCATCGTGGTCAAAATCGGCAAAATTTGCGCCCCAGCTAATCGTAATTGTATTTACTCCTACTTCCGCTGATTTTTCAGAAAAGGGCTTACCGGGGCCGTTATTCACCATGAATTTATTGAATCGGATGTTTGTAAAAAAATAGTCCATCAAACCATCATTGTTGTAGTCACCAACCGCGGTACCCATCGAATTAATTTTCAAATCCATACCTAATTTTGGTGCAACATCATTGAAGTAACTCATAGGATATTGATTATCTAGCAGAAGATTTGGGGTACGCTTGTACCCAAAATCATGGTTTACTACCAAATCTTGATCACCATCGTTATCATAATCGGTAAAAACACCCCCAAAACCGAAGCCTTTGTGTGAAAGACCATATTTTGTATATTCGTCTTTGAAGCCTTTCCCTTCTTGATTGATTAACAAATACCCCTCTCCTATTTGATTTGCCCCAACAATCATGGAGGCATTAATCGTACTCAAATCGCCAGGATATTGGGTAAAATAATTTCCTACATACAAATCTGGATAACCATCGGCATTGACATCCCCAAAGTTGGCACCAGTGCTGAATGAGTTCAATTCACCCAAGCCAAACTCTTTCGTTGCATCTCTAAAGGTATTGTTTTTATTGTTGAGAAATAAAAGATTAATCTCACGAGGAATCACCTTTTTGGAGCCTTTGGAAGTAATAGTAGTAATGTATAAATCTACCCAGCCATCACGATTGACATCGGCAGCCACTGCCCCCTGTGTGAGGTATCTTTTGGTAACCGATAAGCCAGAACTTTGATAAATATTAGTAAAAGTACCATTCCGATTATTGAGATACAAGATATCATCGGCTTTGCCACCAGCAAGAAAAATATCGTCATAACCGTCTTTATTGATATCCAACACACAGGCTCCTCCACCCAAAAACCCTTCAAATACTTCGAATTGATGGTTAATGCCCGCTTGCTTCGTAACGTCCGTAAACATTTTTTGTCCTTGAACACAAGTGGTGCTCACAAGGAATAATAATCCTAATTTTAGTAAAGGTTTAATCATAGAAATTATGCTTAAAGAGCTAAAAAATTGTTGACTTTTAAAATGAGTAGAGCTGCCAGAACGGCGATAAAAAGTCAGGGAATGAATAGATACTCATTCCGATTTCAGGTGATACGAGAGGCTCAATAAAATAGTGTTAGGTGACAAACTTAAGCCTCAATCAATTATTGTTTTCAATACTTGTAGGTTTTAATTAGTAGGCATCTGTAAAGATGCATTAGGCAGTAAGCAATTAGCTAAAGAAATAAAAATGTTAGTTACACGACAAAATTGAATTTACTAATTCAAGACTAAGTTTTGGACTGATTTTTAAATAGCTTTAAACTGTGTTTAAAAATCTAATAAAAAAGTCAATACGCTTGAATCACACTTTCTCGTTTTGTCGAGCAATCTGATAAAAATATTTTTGTGAAGATTTTTACCCGATGCTTATTGCCTTATGCCTCTCGCAAGAATATTCTTTAAATCCTATTTTCCTTTGTGGAAAAGACTTTTTTGCCAAATTAATTTATTGATATTTTCGCCAATTTCCTTACCTTTTTGCAGGCCAGCATCATTATCCATGGGTGTGTGGATTCCTCCATAGAAACGAGAACGCGCCGTTTCGTCAGCGATTTCCCAAAGAGAATTAAAAGTACGAGCCTTAAATTCTGTATTGCGCAAACCGTCGGGTTTTCGGCCCACATGCGCATCGTCGACGATGGTGATAGTATTTCCGTACAGATTTCCCAAGACAGTAGCTGTTGCGGCAGCTTGAATAGCATGCCCAGAGGGAAAAGCTGGAAATGGAGGGTCTGGCCAAAAAGATTCCCAAAATTTATCGATATACTTTGGAATAAAGGTATTCGGACGTTCGGTAAAGAACTGATACTTCCATTTCCAACAATCGATAAATGCATCAGCTACTCCCATTCCTACGCGGGCATAGGTTTCGGCTGATTTAATCAAAGAAGGTTTGATTTTTTTTACAACCAAGGTAGCTATATAATACGAATGACCAGGAGGCGTAAAAGTTTCGTCTGGATCGTCGCCCCACCATACAGCAGCTTCTTTTTGTTGTTGAGTCAAGGCATTTCTTTGTCGGTAAACTGCCAAAAATTGCTGATAATATTCCGACTGAGGAACAGAGTCAAAGGGAATTGGTTTGGGAGCTACGATTTTATGGTCTGCTATTAGAAAAGTTCTATTTTTGCCCCAATCTGGATGTAATGGCGAACGACTAAAAGATTGGCTATACAATGGTGGTTGCCATCCGCCTAGTTTTTGAGGATAAACTCTTTTTTTATCAAAATTTCTTAAATATCCTTCATGCCCTCCATCAGTTTTAGACCATTCAAATATTTTGTGGGCCACCGCACGTCCATAAGCCACAGAGCGTTTTGTAATTTCGGGGTCTTGGATATTTACTGAACGCGCCTCTAGCAAAGCTTTCTCAAGTGAATCTATTTTTGCTTTATTCAAATCTGAGGTATGCTGATACATATCTTTGATGATTGCAGCTTGAGCAGCATTCATCGAAAGTATCCAATCATACTTTTGGTTGGGTTCGGGCAAAGGCAAGCTTGAAAGACTATCAAGCTGACCAGCCATCGAGGCATAGGTAGAGTCACTATGTACTACCGATTCATACATGGTAAGACCAATATACCCTAAACTTCTGGAAGCATAAGTTGGAGAATTCCCCGGCGTGTTTTTGGTGATAAATAGAGCCATTTCAGACCAATTTGTCGTATACTCATGGTCTTTTAAATCTTTCTGAAAAAACTGGCAACTGATACAAAAGCCAACGAAGGCAAGCAACATCACCCTATTCAAAACACCCAAGCCTTTTATTGAAGATTTCATTTTTCTATAAATTAATGTTGAAAGAGGAATGGCTAGTGATTTTATTCCTGCTTATAAAACCTAATTATTTACCGATTAGTGCACAATATAGGTATATTTTATATTGACAAAATCATAAAGTGAAATAAATCATTGAATTAGTAAGCTGGTGTATCTAAAGATATAAAACGCCTTAACCAAATTAGGCAGTCATTTCTGACTGCCTAACTGATATTTGGATTAGGGATAGGATTAATTCGTATATCCTGGGTTTTGAACCAATTTGGTATTTCTCAATACTTCATTTCTGCTCAAAGCACGATAATACATTTTATCATTCCAAGTACGAGTTTCGTTAGAAGTGTTATCTTCAACTGTATAGGTATAATTGTAGCGATTTTTGTCGTACTTGTACACCGCAGGAGCTGTCATACCCGGTTTGAGCTTAGCCTCGATATGAATAGATTTGATTCCACGGCCCACAGTAGATGCAGGAATCATCCAACGGCGAGCGTCATGATAGCGATGTTCTTCGTAAGATAACTCTATACGGCGTTCATTTCTCAATCTATCACGAAGAGCAGTACCCTTATCGTTTACGGCAGGCATCCCCACACGGAAACGAATTCTGTTAATCCATTTCAAAGCTTCAGCTTCATCACCCGTTTCGATACAAGCCTCTGCATAACTCAAGGCCATCTCGGTATAACGAATAAATGGCCAAGGAATCACCTGAGCAGACGATTGGTTATCAGCCAAGGCAGGGTTCGGGTCGATAAATTTACGAGTATAGTAGTGAGTACGGCTACCATTCCAGTTTTCGATGGCTGATTCGCGCGTATCGATACCGTTAAGAGTTCCACCTTTTCCGTCGTCATAGTAACCTGTTTGGATTTGGTTGGCAGGGTCTAGAGCCGTAACATCGGAAGGACGAGGCTTCCATGGAGCTCCATCATAAAGAACCGATACATAGAAACGAGGGTCACGGTTTTCGTAAGGAGCTGCTTTGTGAGCTGGATTACTCCAGTCAAACTTCGTACCATCCATCATTTCATAATCATCTACCAATTGTTGAATTGGTGTATTACCAGCCCAGTTGTGATAACCATTTGGTCCATTGTTGATACCATAGTGAATACCACCCAAAGGCCAGTTATCTTCTTGCGTGTACAAGGCTGTATGCGTACGTTGGAAAAGTAACTCTACCGATGCTGCAGCATCAGCCACGGCACTCTGCCCACCCATTGCAATAGCATTATAATTACTTTTTCCTTCTTCAGCAGATACTGGAGCTGTCAAGTTCAATTTATAACCCGAAGTTGCATCCAACACAGCTTTTGCAGCAGCTTTGGCAGCTTGCCAACGAGCAGCACGATCGCCTGAAGGGTATGCCAACAAATCAATATTCTGATATGAAGCCAATACTGAAGATTTAGCTTTGGCAGTTGGTCCATCATGCAAATCACTAGCTGCATACAATAATACACGAGCTTTTAGGGCCATAGCCGACAATTTGGTAGCACGACCAGGAGTTGCAGGTTTTCCATCAAGAAGTTTGATAGCATTATCCAAATCACTTATAATAAACTTCACACACTCATCATAAGAGCTTCTGGCTACGGTATAATCTTCATTCAAACCATAAGATTTACTAATCAATGGTACGCCACCGTAAAAGCGAAGTAACTGCTGATAGTAATACGCACGTAAGAAATAGGATTCACCAATCAAACGATCTTTGAGCGTAGCGTTATTAAAAGTTGCCGTTGGAAGGTTTTCCAAAGCCACATTTGCCTCACGAATGGCAAGGTACATTCTATCCCAGCTGTAGGTATCACTCGTCCAAGCAATATTGTTTGGGCTTTCGGTACCTTCTGTAAAAGTATTGATGTTACGTCCTGCGTGGGTAAACATCGCCTCATCGGTGTAGGCAGCTAAAGCTTGCTCTTCAAAACCACCATATCCTAAGAAAGAGTAGACATTGAAAACGAAAGCCTCCGAAAGAGGACCATCACCCCATGTTGCCGCACTCGAAATTTTATCTAAAGGTTTGGTATTCAAAAATTCTTGATCACAAGATAAAGTAAGGCCCATAAGAGCAGCAAACAAGCCTACTTTTATACTAAATTTCTTCATGTTAAATTACGTTTTTAGAAGGTTAGACTTAAACCTGCATTTACCACACGTGATTGTGGATAGTATACCCCACCTTGAGCAGTAGCTTCTGGGTCAAAGATTTTGTTTTTGTCGATAGTCAACAAGTTCAAAGCATTGACATACACTCTCAAGTTTCCTAATCTTAACTTCTCTGTAATATTACTTGGAAAATTATAGCCTAATTCGATGTTCTTCAAGCGAACATAGTTTTTACTAAATAAGTAATAAGTGTTGTTACCATAGTTACCACCTGTAAAATAGGTATCGCCTCTACTAGCCAAGCGCGGATGTACACTACTAGGATTGTCGATTGTCCAACGGTTATCGTATGAATATTTCAAGTAGTTACCAATGTCACCCGATTCTGTTTGGATACGGATAGCAGCACCAGTTGCACCTTGGAAAAGGACACTCAAATCAAAACCTTTGTAACGAACATCCAAAGTTGCCCCAAAGTTGAAGGTTGGAGTCGTGTTTTGATCCAATCTTACTTGGTCGTCACCGTTGATTTTTCCATCACCGTTTACGTCCTTAAACTTCATATCGCCAGGAATTAATCTTGACGTTACTGCCGAATAATCCAATTTGTTTGCATCAATTTCTGCTGTATTTTTGAATACACCATCATATTCATACACTAGATATCCGTTGATTGATTTGCCTTCCTGCAACTGATAACTTGGCGCGCCAGGAACTTCGTCCATGAAGATTACCTTATTTTTAGCATAACCACCATTTACAGAAGCTCTGAATGTCAAATCTTTTGAGGCTCTACCATTGTAGCCTACATTGAATTCAAAACCACGGTTATCCACAATACCTGCATTTACTGGAGGCAACAATGAGTTGATACCCGAAGAAGCTGGAGTAGAACCAGTTTTCTGAATCAAGATTTGATCTCTTCTGTTATAGAAATACTCAAATGTCAAGTTAATCTTGTTGTTCAAGAATGTTCCATCCAAACCAATGTTGTAGTTGTTGGCACGTTCCCAAGTAAAGTTCGGGTTAGCCAATACAGTTTCATACAAAGTAGTTACAACTTGGTTGTTGATTGGATACTGTCCAAAAGCATACGTCGATAAGTAAGCATATTCTTGTAATTGGTTATTAAAGAATACTTGGTCATTACCCATTTGGCCGTAAGACGCACGCAACTTCAAGTTATCGATACCTTTTACTTTGAAGAAATCTTCGTTAGAAATATTCCAACCTACCAATACTCCTGGGAAGAAGCCAAAACGATGAGCTCCTGGGAAGATATAAGAACCATCATAACGCCAGATATACTCTAACAAATACTTCTCTTTGTAGTTATACTGCACACGACCATAATAACCCAAACGAGCACGGTTGTAAGCACTACCACCTGTATTTTGCTGTAAAGAACCACCAGCAAACAATTGGTCAACCGCCGAAGAAATATAATTACGACGATAAGCAAAGAAGTTGTCTCCATCAAAAGTCTCACGAGTTACACCCGCCAAGAAACTCAAGTTATGATCAGCACCGAATTTCTTGTCGTAGTTAATCATAGCAGTCAAGTTGGTATTCAAGACATTGCTGTATGACTGTGTCAAACGAGGGTCAGTAAAATTAGAACGAATTGCTCCTACCAATTGAGGTGTTACACCGTCTGATTGATAAGTTTGTTTATCCCAATAATACAACATCCATGGCGTTTGCCAAGTCTTGCTCGTTTGGCTGTTTTTATCTACCGCACCAGATAAAGTTACTTTTAGTCCATCTACCCAAGGGTTTGTCAAAACAACCGAACCGTTTGTTTGAACATAATCAGTCGGGTTATCCACATAACCTGTAGCATTTGTGGTAATTACATAAGGGTTTTGACCGTTTTCAATATCTGGACCTGGCAAACCATTTGGCCAAACCTCAGGCTCGGTCGGACGACCACGCATCAACATACGGAAGATAGAACCAGCACTTTCGGTAGGGAATCGACGTTGCTCGCGACGAACCATGATACCTAAGTTAGCACTAATGTACTTATTGATTTTGGCATCAAGGTTTGTTCTAAAGTTGTACTGGTGATAATTAGTAGCTGAGTTTTTGTAGTAGGCATCTTGCGAAACATAACCCAAAGAAGCCATATAACGCATATTTTCAGACCCTCCAGACAATTGGAGATTGTGACGAGTCTGAGGAGTCCAAGTTTTGAACGCATCACCAAACCAGTCAGTATTTGGATAACGCCAAGGGTCCGAACCATCAGCGTATTTCTTTACTGCGTCTGGGCTATAGTTTGCATTGATTGTACCAACACCAGCCGTTGGAGATTTATAAGTGCCTGTACTCTGGATACTTTGCCAAGCGGCATTCCATTCGCCTGCAGGAATATTCTTATAAATTGGGAGCTCATTCATGATTTGAGCATACTCATAAGCACTAGCCATTTGAGGTATTCTAGCTGGCTGAGCCCAACCAAGGTTCATGTCGTACGTAATGGTTGGTTTACCTGTTTTACCTCTCTTTGTCGTAACCAAAATAGCACCGTTTGCCGCACGAGCACCATAAATTGCTGCAGAGGCATCTTTCAATACCGATATAGATTCGATATCACGAGGGTTCAAACGGCCTATACCACCATCACGGTCAGGAATACCATCGATTACAACCAATGGGCTACTGTTACCAAGAGTATTTGTACCACGAATAGAGATATTAGCGCCATCATTTCCAGGCTCACCACTTTGCTGAACAACCACCAAACCTGGCAAACGTCCTGCCAAAGAGTTTGAAAGATCTACTGCAGGTGATTTCAAAATTCTCTCTCCTTGTACTGCTACCACTGCACCTGTCACAGTTACTTTCTTCTGAGTACCGTAACCTACCACGACAACCTCCTCGAGAGACTTTACATCAGTCGCTAGCGATACGTCAACTACGGTACGGCCATTTACCGCAACTTCTTGCGATATAAAACCTACCGAGGTGATAACTAGGGTACCAGATTTACCTGCATTTACAGAATAAACTCCGTTGGCATCTGAAGTGGTACCAACACTGGTACCCTTTACCAAGATGTTTACTCCGGGTAAACCTTGCCCTTTGTCATCAGTGATTTTTCCTTTTACACTTTGGGCAAGTGTATTAGCAAAAACCATAAAAATGAACCCCAAAGTAAGAAAACAAATTTTCCGACTTTGAAGCTTCCACTGAGTAGAATTGATCATAATTTTTTATGTTATGGAATTGTAATGGGATTGGAATTAATACACGCAGATATTGAGGCAATGCTCAATCATGAACATGCGGTCGTTCGAAATTTTTCATAGTTATAATTACTTTAGATAGATATGGCCAAGCCATCATGTACAAGCTCGCCTAAGAAGGTGGCGACGTCTGAGCGCTCACTCCTTTTTTTAACAAATTAAGAAAATATTGTACTTTTTATACCCATACCTTTTGAATAAAAATTGAGATTTATTTCAATTTTTCTAGTTTTTGGTTAAAATTAGGCTGCGCAAATGTTTGCACAAAAGAAAGAAAATTTATTGCCAAAAATAGATTGATATGCAGACCTATTGATTAGTGTAAATATTACAATATAAAAGTGGAATAAACAAAAAGTGTGTTACTTAAATTTGTATATTTATTTACAATTAAAAATATAATTTTTTCAAACAAATACTCCATAAATTAAAGTTTTCCCACTCGTTTATCAACTATTAACTTTATAATGTCTTGAAATAAAATAGATATTCTTTGAATCTGTGTTTTTTGTTTGAACAAGGAATAATTGTTTTAATAAAGTTTTATTCATGACACTTTTGAATCTGTACAAACAAACCTTGCTTTTTTATTTCTTAACCTTCAAAAAAATCAGAAAAATTGGGTAGTTTTCAGTAATTAAAGCGCTTAATCGTTTGTAGGTTTCTCAAAACCAAATTTTCAAGACCCATTTAATCGTCTATTTAACAAGCATGAAATTTTTTTCCTATTCAATTATTTTATTAATCGGAACGAGCCTTCTATTGAGTTGCAGCAATTCGTCAGAGCCTCAATCTCAGGATGATTCCCCAGAAGAATTATTTACACTCTTATCTTCAGAAAAAACGCATGTCGATTTTCAAAACGTCATAGAGGAAGGACTCAACACCAATGTCTTGATGTATGAATACTTTTATAATGGTGGCGGAGTGGCTGTAGGTGATGTCAATGGCGATGGTTATGAGGATTTATATTTTACGAGTAATATGAATGAAAACAAACTCTATTTGAATAAATCGAAAATGGAGTTTGAAGATATCACCGTTCAAGCTGGCGTTGCTGGACATCAAGGCCCTTGGAAAACTGGCGTTACTATGGTTGATATCAACGGCGACGGCAAGCTTGATATCTATGTTTGTCACTCGGGTAATCTCAGACCTGAGAAAAAAGCCAATGAGCTTTTTGTTAATCAAGGAAACGATGCCAATGGTATCCCAAGGTTTTCGGAAGAAGCAGCAAAATATGGCTTAGATAGCCCTGCGTCGAGTACAAACGCCTATTTTTTTGATGCCGACAAAGATGGAGACCTTGACCTTTTTCTTCTAAATCACAATATCAAATCACTTCCAGTACTTAATTTGTCCGACACAGCCGAATTACTTAAGGTTGATGACTCGGTAAGTGGTTCAAGGTTTTATACCAACGATAAGGGATTTTTTAGAGATATTACCCATCAAGCTGGTATTCAGAGTTCTGCTCTTTCTTATGGCTTGGGCGCAGGTATTGCAGACTTTAACCAAGACGGTTGGCCAGATATTTATGTAAGTAATGACTATGCCGTACCAGATAGATTGTATCTCAATAATCAAAAAGGAGGGTTTTCGGAGGTTAGTCTTGAGCAATTAGGGCATACTTCTAACTTTTCGATGGGTAATGATGTGGCTGATATCAACAATGATTTGTTACCCGATATTTTTACCCTCGACATGCTTCCCGAAGATAATCGTCGCCAAAAACTACTGATGGCGCCCGACAACTACTATAAGTTTGATTTGAGTGTCCAATCGGGTTTTCATCATCAGTATATGCGTAATATGCTACATCTCAACAACGGAAATGGTTCATTTAGCGAAATAGGACAAGTTTCAGGCATTTCGAATACAGATTGGAGCTGGTCTGCGCTATTTGCTGATTATGACAACGATGGCTTGAAAGATTTGTATGTTACCAATGGTTATCTACACGACTACACCAATCTGGATTTTTTGAAATATATGGATGATTTTATAAAACAAAAGCAAGGAGGTTTTCAGCGTGAAGATGTTTTGGAATTGGTCAAAAAAATGCCTTCTTCAAATGTTAGTAACTATATTTTTAGAAATCAAGGAAATCTACAATTTACCAACTTATCTCAAAAATGGGGCTTGAGTCGTCCATCCAATAGTAGTGGTGCAGCTTATGCCGACTTAGATAATGATGGTGACTTGGATTTGATAGTGAATAATATCAATCTCCCTGCCTTTATTTATCAGAACCAAACTAAGCAAAAGTCTGATAATCACTACTTAGGAATCCAATTGAAAGGAAATACACCCAATACGATGGGAGTTGGAGCAACGGTTAGCATATACGCTGGAGGTTATTCTCAGCTTCAAACACAAATGCCTACTCGTGGATTTCAATCGAGTGTAAGTTTTGGTATACATTTTGGTCTAGGAAAAACACAAACAGTTGACTCACTGAAAGTTACTTGGGCGAGCGAAAAAGTTCAAGTATTGAAAAATGTAAAAGCAGACCAAGCCTTAGTTTTGGAAGAAAAAAATGCGACAGATATTACCCCAAAACAATCGGAGGTTAATACTTATTTTGTCGAAACTACCGCTCCTATTCAAAGCGCAGCGGCAAGTATCGTTCAAAATGATTTTAAGCGTCAGTCGCTACTTACACAAGCGATGTCATTTGTCGGACCTGTCATGATTAAAGCCGATGTGAATCAAGATGGACTAGAAGACGTATTTGTAGGCGGTTGTTTTGGTAAAACCAGTGAGTTATTTATCCAAAATAAAGCCAATGGATTTGGCAAGCAAAATGTTGCCACCAAAACCAATGCAGATATCAGCGATGCTATTTTCTTCGATGCTAATGGCGATGGGAAAGTGGACCTCTATGTGGCGTATGGCGGATATCGCAATTTCACCGAAAATGACCCATTGCTCCAAGACCAGCTATTTATCAACAATGGAAAAGGCGGATTTACCTTAAGTGCCTCTGCCCTGCCTGCTATGCCTGTCAGTACAGGTTGTGTAAGAGTAGGCGATGTAAATCAAGACGGAAAACCTGATTTGTTTGTTGGAGGACGAGTAATTCCGGGAAGATATCCAGAAACGCCACGAAGTTATATACTTATCAACCAAGGTAATGGCACTTTCAAAGATCAAACTCCAGCAGATTTACAAAAAATTGGGATGGTGACAGACGCCGCTTTTGTGGATTTGAATCAGGATAAAAAACAGGAACTCGTGGTAATAGGAGAATGGATGCCTGTTTCTGTATACAGTATTCAAGGAAATGTGGCAGAAAATCAGAGCAACAAGTATTTTGACAAAAACTATCAAGGTTGGTGGAATAAACTAATAGTAGAAGATTTGAATAACGACGGTAAACCAGAACTCCTACTAGGAAATTATGGTTTGAATAGCCAATGTAAAGTAAGTTTTAAAGAACCTGCAGAGTTATATTTCAAAGATTTTGACCAAAACGGAACGGTTGACCCCATTTTGTGTACTTACATTCAAGGAAAGTCCTATCCTTACCTTACCCGCGACGAATTACTGGAACAACTTACTGTTAAACGTAAAAAATTCACCAGCTATGACAGTTATGGAGATGCCACGCTGAAAGATATTTTTGACGAAACAGAACTCGAAGGTGCTACAAAGTTAACAGCCAATTATCTCAAGACAGGCTATTTCACTCTAAATCCGCAAGGAAAATTTGAAGAAAAGTCTCTTCCACTTGAGGCGCAGTTTGCACCAATTCATACGCTTTTGATTGTTGACTACAATAAAGATGGCAAAAAAGACTTAGTGCTAGCAGGTAATCAAAACATCACTCGCCTTAAATTTGGTAAAACTGATGCCAACTATGGTTTACTTTTACAAGGAGACGGAAAAGGAAATTTTGCAAGCATCCCACAAAACAAATCAGGTCTGAAAATCAAAGGGGATGTTCGTTCGGCAATACAGTTAGGCCAGACCATAGTTTTTGGTATCAATCAGCAAGCGCCAAAGGCTTATAAGATTCATTAAGAAACACAAGTGTTATTTTTTTATTAAAAAGCGGTCGAAAAATATGTTTTCGACCGCTTTTTTGATGCTACTATACTAGAAATAAATGGATTAGACGCAATCATTGCATCTCTACTGATAAAATACAAACTTTTACATAATCAGTCGCTCGCCCATCGCTAAATTCGGGATGACGCATGTTTTCCATAGAATACAGATAGTTAAACGGTTGGCTCTGTAGGCTCTTCAGGGCTTATTTCTTTCAGTACTTCACCCTCCTCTTCTTTTTTACCTGTAAAAAATCTCCAAATAGCAGACACTCCTGCACCGATGGCAACAATTAGCAGTTTACCAAATTTAAGAAGCGGCGCAAAAAACTTAGCTAAAACACCTAAAATCCCCAATTTTGCTAGAACCTTTCCTGCTACCAATCCACCTATACCTACAGCAGCAATCTTATCTGCACTAGGGTTAAAATCAGCATATTTGTTTCCATCAGTAAACTCTACAATATCAAGTACCTTATTGATATCTTTATTAACCAGCGGAAATTCAGCCATTCCAGCTACTGCATTGAGAACAAGTACTCCTTTTCGCCCTAAAATTCGTATATTGTAATTTAGGGTGTTTTCCGAGCCTCCTTCAAACTTAAGTTCTTTTGCCCAATGCAAAATTTTACGATTTTTGTCATAAAAAGGTTTGGCCGCCCAACCTACGATTTGAATAGCAGGATAACCCTCCTTTTTTCTTTCCTCATTTTCAGACTCTGTATCCTCTTGCATGTCTTTTAATAAATCATCATAATTAATTTCATCAGCGTCATCGTCTTTTACATAACCCAGTTCATCCCATTCAACTACAAAAGCATAGGCGTTTTCATCTGTGATTTTCATTTTTTCGGGTAAAATAATCCCATAAACTCCCTCGCTTGGTGGATTACCCCATAATTCTGTCAGTACTTGATTTGATTGTTCAGGATTAATGTATTTAAACCCAGCAGGAATCTTCAGTTTTGCCAAATTGTTGGAAAGTGTAATAGTACCTGTTTGATACTTGATTGCTGTTTCAACCGAATCAAGGTAGGCTTGTTGAGCTTTGAGTAGTTCAGCTTCTGTTAAAGTTTCTTTAGCTTTTTTTTGGGCAAAAGTATTCAGCCCTGTCAAGCACATCAGTGCAAGAAGTAGAAAAATTCTCTTCATAGGAAATTATAAAAGATTTAGTGAATTGTGATAATAGTTTACAGAAGCGAGCTTTGGTGTCGAAAAATAGGTTAGAATTTAGTAAGGTGAACTATCTTTCTTTGAAGCATCTCAAATGTAAGTTCCTGAAAATTAAGAATAAATTTTAATATTTTAAACTTTATTGAATAAAAAAACGAATTGCCATAAATACAAATCAATTGTGCATTTATGGCAATTCGTTTTTTTGAGAAAAAGTAAATTCAAAGCTAATAGCTTAGTCCTTTACCTAAGTACTCAAGCTAAATAATGAGCTGTGAATTTCGCAATGCTATACATGCAAAACTCAGCACTCATACCTAATACAACACCCATGTATCTTTAGAGCCTCCACCTTGAGACGAGTTTACTACCAAAGAGCCTTTTCGCAAGGCCACACGAGTTAAACCTCCCGGAATTACCTGAACACCATCTCCATAAAGAATATAAGGACGTAAATCTACGTGACGCCCTTCTGCATGGTCATCAATAAAACATGGTACACGCGACAACGAAATTGTAGGCTGAGCAATATAATTTCTTGGGTTTTCTATAATACGCTTTTTGAACAACTCTTGTTCTTCTTTCGTCGATTTTGGCCCAATCAACATACCGTAGCCACCTGCTTCGTTTGCTTCCTTCACTACGAGCTTTTCTATATTTTCTAATACATATTTGCAATCATCCTCCTCGCCACAAATGTAGGTTTCTACGTTAGGAATGATTGGCTCCTCGCCCAAATAGTACTTAATAATACGAGGAACATAAGCATAAATCACCTTGTCATCGGCAACACCAGTACCAGGAGCATTGGCTAAAGCCACACGACCAGCTTTATAAACATCCATCAAACCTGGAATACCAATCAGCGAATGAGGATTAAAAGTGTGTGGGTCTAAGAAAGTATCATCGATTCGACGATAGATTACATCTACAATCTGGAAACCTTTAGTTGTGCGCATTTTTACGTAACCATCATGCACTACCAAGTCACGGGTATCAACTAGCTCCACACCCATTTGCTGCGCCAAATATGAATGCTCAAAATACGCAGAATTATAAATCCCAGGCGTGAGTACCACAATAGTAGGATTAGGGCGATCACTGATATATTGCAACATTTGCAACAAGCGTGTTGGATAATCCGAAATAGGTTGAACTCTTGTTTTGCCTAGCACTTCTGGAAAAGTTCGCTTAAGGAGCTCACGATTTTCGAGCATATAACTTACTCCTGAAGGACAACGAAGATTGTCTTCTAGTACCATAAACTGACCATCATCACCACGAATCAAATCCGTCCCCGTAATATGAATCCAAATGCCTTTGGGAGGTTTAAGCCCAATACATGGTTTCAAAAAATTCTTAGAAGATTCTATCAACTCACGAGGGACAATACCATCTTTGAGGATTTTTTGGTCGTTGTAAATATCGTCCAAAAACATATTCAAGGCCGTAATGCGCTGAATCAAGCCTTTTTCAGTTTTTGCCCAATCGTCAGCAGCCACCACTCGCGGAATAATGTCTACTGGCATGATACGCTCAGTACCTTCGTTTTCGGAATACACGTTAAAAGTAATGCCCAAGGCCATCAACGAACGCTCTGCCGCTTGATGACGACGAAGAAACTCCTCAACGCCCAATTGCTCGGCACGTTCTTTGAAGGCTTCATATCCTATTCGTACATTTCCATCTGCATCGAACATTTCATCGTAAAATCCTTCTGTATTGTAATTATTGAAGCTAAAGTTCATAGGCTTTCTTTTAGTGTTTTGTTCAGAACGTAAAACCTAATTTATTAAAATTATATTTTGTTTCAAAATTGATTCACCAAACAATATTTTGAAAATAATAAATTTATAGTATTTTTTAAATGGAACATTATAAATTAAAAAGAATTTGTTTCAAAAATAAGTATTTTTACTTACTATATTTTTTTGAGTATTTTCAAAAATCTCAAAAAGCTTCCAAAACCGCCTTTACCATTCCATCCAAGGCCTTATTATCAATCCATCTTAGCACCATTACCAAATCATGCTCGGGGTCGACATACACCATATTGGTACCGTTTCCTAAATGATAATACACATTGGGCGAAGCACTCGGTAGCAATTTCTGATTTGTATTCAAAAACCAGTTCATATACCCGTAAGTAGGCTCGGCTGTAGTTGGCGTTAAGGCTTGTTTAATCCAATTTTCCGAAATAAGTTGTTGCTCTTTCCAACGCCCTTTTCTTAAACATAACAGTCCAAATCTGGCCATATCATAGGCATTGATAAACATACCGCCACCCCAATGTCCGCCACCACTCACCGATTGAACAGGCTGACCATCCAATACAATCCAAGCATTGCGATACCCCGTCCACCGCCAAGTATTCGAGGCTCCAATCGGGTCCATTATCATAGTTTTGAGTACCTGTGGCAATGGTTTACGCCAAACGCTCGTAGCTGCCAATGCCAAGGCATTTACTCGTACATCGTTGTATTCGTATACTGCTCCAGGAGCATGGCGGGGTCGGGTAGTCCATTCGGCAGGATTAGCACTTGGTCTGTCGGCCCATTCGGGTTTACCCCAGAGCGTTCCCTCCCAATCACTTGTTTGGCGCAATAAATGATCCCAAGTAATTTTACGATTATGTGGTGTATCAAAGGGTTTGAGCAATTCGGGTTTGCCATAATCCTCGGCTGGACGAGCAACGGGTTCTCCATAAACCTCAATCGGTGGAACATATTTATATACTGTATCATTGACAGAACCAATAAGCCCATTTTCAACAGCCAAACCAACCACAGTCGACAAAAAACTTTTGGTTACCGAGTGCGTCATATCGCAACGTTGTGGCTCGCCCCAAGTTGCAACGATATAGCCTTTATGAATAATCACCCCCGTAGGCTCGCCTCTTTCTGCAAAGGGTCCAATTCCGATACCATAAGGTTCTTTACCGAAAGTCTGGTAATGATTCACCTCCATATTTCGGGGATTCTTGATTTCATGCGATTTGGCAAACTCCATAGCAGCTTGGATTTTATCAGATTTTAAACCCACACTCTCAGGCGATTTTATCTGCCACTCTCTTGCTTCGGGATAGTATAGGATTGGACTAACTGAGACAGATTTTTTTTGTGAAAAACCTACTATTGATTCACAAAAAAAGAAAAGAACGAGTACAATTTTTTTCATAAGGTTTTTAGTTGGGATGCTTGTCGTCAGACTCAAATCAAAACGCCCTCCGATGCGTCAAATTTACAGTACATCTGTTGAGATTGGTTCTTGCAGAAAGAAAAAATTACCTTCTTCCATAAACAAAGAGGAATATTAAGAAAGTCTTAATAGTTTTGTACGCATAAAAACAAAACAGATTAATTATGGCAACTTGGTATTTGGCAAAAATTCGTTACCAGAGAGAGGACGAGGCAGGCTCATTGAAAACCATCAACGAAGCGTATTTGATTGATGCAGTATCTTACACCGACGCAGAGGCTAGAGTTTTTGAGATTGTAGCCAGCAATACACCCGAATTTCAAATTACAAACCTTACCAAAATGAAATTGAGTGAGGTGTTTTTTGAAGACAACAATGCCGAAACGTGGTTTAAAGCAAAAGTACAGTATATTTCTTTTGATGAAAAATCTCAAAAAGAAAAGAAAACAGCGCACATGATGCTCATCAATGCCAACGACCCAGGTGAGGTATATACTTTACTAAAAAAGAACTTAGGCAATCTCAACGATTACCAAATTACCGATATTAATATTACAACCATCTTGGAAGTATGCCCTTACGAGCCAGAAAACGAAATGCTTAAAAAAGGCAATTTTCGTCCAGTAGCAGAAGTATTGGCCGAACAAGAAGCTAATTCTCAAGCATAACAAGGTAGAAGATTTTTAGAAAAGGGTACATACACAATCGCTGTTTTGTACCCTTTTTGCTATTTTTGGAAAGAAGTAAAACGCTCACAAGCACCCTTATGCGATTGAGTATTCCTTACGCTTTTAAATTTTACAAAATGAACAATCAAGATATTCTGGATATTCTCGAACTAACAGTCAAATTATTGGAACTGCATGACGAGAATGAATTTAAAATAAAAAATCTCAGCTTTGCTGTTCGAGCATTAGACAAAGCTACCGAAGACTTTATCACTACTCCTGTAGCACAATTGGCGGCTATTCAAGGGGTTGGGAAAAGTACGGCTTCCAAAATCGAAGAAATTCGTACTACAGGACAACTTGCGGAGTTGAACGAACTATTAAATAAAACGCCAGAAGGAATTTTGGAGATGTTCAAAATCAAAGGAATTGGCCCTAAAAAAGTGCGCATGATTTGGCAAGAGTTGGGAATTACCGATACTCGTGAATTATTGCTAGCTTGTGAGAATGGCGAAGTGGCCAAACTCAAAGGTTTTGGGGACAAAATTCAAGAGAGCATCAAGCAATCTATTCTTTACAACCAATCCAATTCTGGTAAATTAAGAATGGAAAAAGGGCAAGAAATCGCCGATTTTATCCTTGATATCCTTGAGCCAGTTTTTGAACATGTTCAGATTGTAGGGGATATTCGCCGTAAAAACGAAGTGGTTGAGTCTATTCAATTGGTAGTGGGGCACGATCAACCTTGGGAGGTACAACAATTGCTCAACGCTACTCCTACCCTACAACAAAACGAAAAAGATTCGTCACCATTTACTTGGCGTGGCAATATCGAAGGCAAATTGATTCCTATCGAAGTGACTATTTGTCCCGAGAAACAATTTATCAATCAAGGCTTTATATTTAGTGCTTCAGCAAAACACTTGGCGAAGCATCATATTTATCAGACCGTTCAAAATCAAACTTTTGATTCTGAGGAGGCTATTTATGCCAAAGTAGGCATTCCATATATCATTCCTGAAATGCGAGAAGGAACATTTGAGTTTGATTGGATTCAAAAACACAACAACGACCAACTCGTAACTTGGGACTCGCTCAAAGGTATTTTACACAATCACTCTACCTATTCGGACGGGAAAAACACCTTGGCTGAAATGGCCAATTACTGTCGTGAATTGGGCTTTGAATATCTAGGTATTGCCGACCACTCCAAAACAGCCTCATACGCAAGAGGGCTCAACGAAGCAAGAATAGCAGAGCAACATGCCGAAATCGACCAGCTAAACGCACAATATGCCCTTGAAGACAAACCTTTTAAGATTTTGAAAGGAATAGAATCAGATATTTTGGGTGATGGTGCTTTGGATTATGATGAAGAAATATTAAAAAGCTTCGATTATATCGTGGCTTCGGTACATCAAAATCTGAAAATGACTGAAGAAAAAGCCATGTATCGTTTGATAAAAGCCATAGAAAATCCCTATACAACGATTTTGGGGCATCCAACAGGCCGATTGTTACTATCGAGAGCGGGTTATCCTGTAGACCATTACAAACTAATTGATGCTTGTGCTGCCAATGGTGTTGTGATTGAAATCAATGCAAGCCCTTATCGTTTGGATTTGGATTGGAGATATATTCAATATGCTTTGGAGAAAAACGTCAAACTGTCTATTAACCCAGATGCCCACGAAAAAGAAGGGTATTTTGATATGCACTTTGGTGTTGCCAACGCCCGTAAAGGTGGCTTAACAGCAGATATGACTTTTAACGCTTTGAGTTTATCCGAAATAGAAGAGTATTTGAGTGGTAGAAAAAAGAAATAGGCTCCGCTGTTTCAAGTTTAACAACTTGGAACAATAAATCAATGAAAGTCTCCGACTGCCCCACCAGCACAGCCAGTAGCAAAGATTGAATATTTTGTGTATTCAGTTTGAGCAAAGTCGCAGTCGGAGACTGCTTTTTATTCGGCGTTCCAAGTTCTTAAACTTGAAACAGCATGGAAACACTTTTTTGATAAAAATTAGTAGAACAAGCCAAATTCTCGAATTTGGCTTGACTTGTGTTTAAGAAGAAAAAAACTAGCCCATTAAGTGTTTTATTTCTTTTTCACTCAAGCCAGTTATATCACAAATCTGCTCAAGAGATAAGCCCATCTGTTTCATTTTTTGAGCGACTAATATTTTCTCTTTTTTTCGACCTTCTTCCTCAGCAGTTTTTACTACCTCCTTCACTTCAATGTAGGTCAGTAAACTTTCTTGATATTGTTCGTATTGCTCAGGAGTCATTTTGGCTAATTCAGCAACACTAAAGGCTTTTTCAAAAATATCTTCTTCTAAAATATGAGGAATAGAATCAAATGTATCTAAGTTTTTCAGAAAGTAAATCCACTTATCAAAATGTGTTTCTAATTCAGAAGCGTCTTTCTCAAACAGAGGCATTTGGATAAACTTAAAAGTCAAATTATCATAAAAAACATCTCCATCTTGATCTTTCAGTTTCACTGATCTTAAAAACTTTTGTCTTTCTTCCTGTTCATCGTATCGAAAGTCCAAAATAGCAATCATGTAGATAGGTGTCAATTTAAAATCCCAATCACCTCTTTTGGCTTGTTCACGAATGGGGATAGTTGCGTAAAATAGAGACCTATCCTTAAAAAAATTAACTTTGGCTTTTTGCATTTCAACGATAAACCTTTCTCCTTCCGTAGACTGACAATGAATATCAAAGATAGCTTTCCTATCCTGAGATAGTTCTCCGATAACCTCACCATTTCGAAATTGCAAATTGGCAATTTGATGATGCTTAGGCAACAGTTGATTCAAAAAATCAATTAGTAGGTCCTTATTTGCCTCTTCTCCAAATATTTTTTTGAACCCAAAATCAGTATATGGATTGATATATTTCGACATTTTCGTACAGCAAATGCTTTTATCGTTGAAAGTATAAATTAGTACCCCCGCTGTTTCAAGTTTAACAACTTGGAACAATAAATCAATGAAAGTCTCCGACTGCCCCACCAGCACAGCCAGTAGCAAAGATTGAATATTTTGTGTATTCAGTTTGAGCAAAGTCGCAGTCGGAGACTGCTTTTTATTCGGCGTTCCAAGTTCTTAAACTTGAAACAGCTATCGTAAAAGTTGAAGATACCCTTCTGATTATAAATATCTGCAAATGACCAATATACTGTTAACTAATAACGTTTTCCCACTTATTTACCTTAAATAAAACAACGCTATTTTTTACGAATTCAATAAATAAACACCTTTGCCATCAGCATGATAGCGACGAGCTAGTGCTGGTATTCTTTTAAAAAGTTTAGGAACCAAGTTAGCTTTGTCGATAATAACTTCTGGGGTATCTTTTTCAAAGTTTCTTAGGATACTTATCACGTTTTCGTAATTATCTAAATTTTCTAATTCATATTTTGCCAAGTTCCAGTTGAGGTAAGGCGTGGCTGCATAGTTATCGAGGTATTCCTCCATGCCATTCCCCAAAACAAGTACTTTTTTATTTTTAAAAGAAAATGAGCTATTTCGTTTAATCCTCAAATTATTTAGTTTGGCAAACGACTCGTTGCCATCGTTAGAACCTTGAAAATACAAAACAATCATTACTGCCAAACTACCCAAAAAGAGCGCCTCTGCCATGAGCGTTTTCTTAAAACTATTAAAAAAATGAGTAGCGAAAAACGCCAAGGCCGGCACAAAAATAATAAACTGCATTGGTGCCAAAAACGGCATCAGACCAATTGAAAGCAAGCCAGTCAAGCCCCAAAGCATCATGACCTGCTGACAACGTAGCTGAAAATTGACAAAACCCGTTGCATTTACTAATCTCAAAAAACCTAGAATACCAAAGGTAAATGGTAAAAATAAGGTAGCAATCAGTGTTCGAAAATCGTTGAGGTTATATTGTCGTATTTGAAATACCGAAGAAATAAAGATTTGGAAAAAATCATCGTAAGTGCCGTCCAAATAAAAAAACAGCCCCGTTAGAAACAATGGAAACAAAAAGCCAAAAATTGCTAAAGAATGTTGGCGCAAGGTAGCACCACTAAAGAACAACAAAGACGCAACGGCCCACAAAATAAAAACACATGCTGGCGGGTAAAACAAAGTAGCTATCCCAATCAAGAAACCTATTTCGAATACCTCATCCGTTGCCTCTAATCGATTGACTTGTTTTACAATTGTTCCAAAAGCCAAGAGCAAAAAGCTAGTTCCCATCAATACAGGCGAAAGCGTTGTACAATCGACCGAAATATTGAGGAATAGCGTATACATCAACCCTGGCAGGTAGCTTCTTTTAGGAAAAATATCCCTATTATTAATCACAACATTAAAATAAATTACTTGAAATGCAGCAACCAAAAAAGCCAAAACCTGATAGGCTAAAGGCGAACGCCCAACAAGACTATCTATCCCGGCATAAACCATCGATGAAAGCGGTGCGGTGTTGTCCCAAATATCCGAATACATCACAAAACCCTTGTTTATTTGCTCACCAACAAGCATCCACTGCAACTCTGGTACCAGTTCAGGAGCGCCATTGAGTAGTATAGGAATACGCGTCACAAACAACAAAATCAATAAACTGAATATTTGATAAAGGGCATTTACCCTGAAAAAGCTTAACATAACCAGAACTTTAATTGAAAGGTATTTTTCACGAAATTACAGTTAATCAAATTAAATTCCCGAAATTTGCATTAATATTACAATAGCCCCTCACAAATAACGGAGGTTACGAGCGTGCTATTGGCTTATTTATTCATAAAGGCTCGTGTAGCCGATTTGTAAAGATTAGCGGAAATGGATTCGAAAAGACAACAAAAATTTGCTCGCTTAATTCAAAAAGATTTGAGCGAGATTTTTCAAAAAGATATGCGTAATACTTTTGGCAATGCTTTTATTACTATCACAGATGTAAAAGTTACGCCAGACTTATCTATTGCTCGTATTTATTTGAGCTTTATGCTCGCCAATGATAAAGAAGGCTTGATGCAGGATATTCGTGAAAAAGGCAAACAAATCAGAGGTGTATTAGGACAAAAGATTCGACACCAAGCACGTATTATTCCTGATTTGGAATTTTATTTGGACGATACTGCCGAGTATGCTGCCAAAATGGATAGATTGATCTCAAGTTTGGATATTCCACCTTTGAAAGAAGGTGAACAAATTGGCGACTAACCTTTAGCCCTTGCCGAATTGCGCCTAATCGCAATTTGGCAAAAGCAAACAGTATTCTTGTTTCGAATTATGGATTTATGAAAATCCATAATTCGAAATTTCTTTTATCTCAGTTTATCTTATCTACTTAGAGCTAACTATCATGAATTTGCCTTTCTTTGTTGCGAAACGATATTTTATTGCTCGAAAAAAGACTTCCTTTATTTCACTTATTTCATGGATTTCGATGCTGGGTGTATGCGTTGGAACAATGTCCTTGGTGATAGTCCTGTCGGTATTTAATGGTCTTGAAGCTTTTCAAAAAGGGTTTTTTCGCAGTTTTGATGCCGAAATAAAGGTAAGTGCCAAAAAAGGGAAAAACTTTAGTTGCCCTCCTTCTTTTATCTCCAAACTTCAAGCAATCAATAGTGTGAGTAGCATTACGCAGGTTATTCAAGAAAGCGCCTTGATTCGATATAAAGAAGCTCAAATGGTAGTTACTCTCAAAGGGGTTGACGAAAACTTTCTCAAACAGCAACGGTTGAAATCCAGTATTATCGATGGCGAATTAAGGCTTGGTGGTGAGGGTATTTCTCATGCCGTTGTTGGCTCAGGAGTAGCCTTTACACTTGGTATCGACGTTGATGCTTTTTTTCCACTAGAAACATGGTATCCTCGTAATAACCATAGCAAAACTATTGATTTCAACTCAACAGAGGCATTTAATAGATTAAATTTACTTCCAGTAGGAATTTTTGCTATCGAGCAAGAATACGATAACAACTTTGTGTTTGTTCCACTCAATTTTGCTCAAGAACTATTTGAGTATGGAAACAAACGTACTTCTTTAGAAATCCAAGTAAAAGACCCTAAGCAAATCCCTGAAATCCAAAATGATATTCAGGAATTATTGGGTGAAGATTTTGTAGTACAAAACCAAGATGAACAACATGCCAGCTTGTTACGAGCTATCAAAATAGAAAAACTTTTTGTGTTTCTTACGCTATCCTTTATTATCGGAATAGCCAGTTTTAATATCTTCTTCTCGCTTTCGATGCTCGCTATTGAGAAAAAGCCCGATGTCAAAACCCTTCGAGCTATGGGAGCTTCAAAAAGTATTATCAAACGAATATTCTTGTATGAAGGTGCGATTGTTGCGTTTAGTGGTGCTTTAGTAGGCTTGGTGTTAGGTTTTACTATCTGCTGGCTTCAAAAAATGTATGGATTTGTTTCGATGGGAATAGTTGGCTCATTGGTGGATGCTTATCCCGTAGAAATGCGTTTTAATGATTTCTTCTTTACGGCGGTTGTCGTAATCATCATGACCCTTGCGGCTTCCTATTTTCCAGCCAAACGTGCGGTGAAATTTTAAAAAAATCTCTTCAGTTGTCTTGGTTTAAACTGAAGAGATTTTTTTTACTTTGTTCCATTACATCTATCAGGTATAACACCCACCATTTTTCGCCTTGCGGTGCTCTCCATAACCTCTGTCATCTCCATTCTATCTGTAAATAAGCCTGACTTAATATCACATTGGACATAGTACACTTTACCGCCTTCCAAATCGATTTGTAATTTTTCTTTATCAGGAATATTTAATCCTCCTGCTACGTTGGTAAAGGTACATTTCTGAGGAACTGTTCGGTACACCAAATAACGATTATTACTTAGGCGTCATAGCTCTACCCCATTTGCACGAATAGTAAAATTGACTAAGGCTCTCCAAAGTTGACTACCTCTGTAAAACACAACAGTAGCCGAATCAGGTGAAGAGCTTGGAAGAGGAAGAGGATTTTGGTCTTGACCAAAAGAACAGGTCGAACAACCGAAAATAATTAAACAGGCAACGAGTGTTTTTTTCATTGTAGAATTTTTTTGATGTATAAACGATTTTTATAATTTTTGATGAAGCTAGCTAATTTTCTTTATTCATAAAAGAATTTATTCTTCTGTTTATCAAAAACATGAGTCATCCCAAATTTTAAGATTGGGATTATCCTCCATAATTTTCATAAAAAAGGGGTCGGAATATATTTCCCGACCCCTTTTTTGAGGCTATCATGCTAGATTTACTTGGTTTGAGACGCAAGCATTGAGACGCAAGCATTGCGTCTCTACTCGGAGAATCTAAATTTTAACATAATCACTCATCCGCTCAATCGCTAAATTAGGGATGACTCATGTTTAACAAATATCGTGTATAAAGAACTATATTAAACCGTCTATTTCTGAAATATAACCTATTCTTTACCTTATTTTTTGTAAAAACAAAGGTATTTTACTCTATTTCCAAAATCAGAAATCCCCAATCTACAATAGTTTGAATTGCTTTGTACAGTCCTAATTACACATTCTGTAATTCACCCTCCAATTTAGATACCACACAAGTTGCCACGGCATTACCTGCTACCGAAGTTGCCGAACGTCCCATATCTAAGAATGGGTCGACGCCCAAAATGAGGGCAATTCCTTCCGTAGGTAAATCAAACATGGCTAGCGTTCCTGCAATTACAACCAATGAAGCACGAGGTACACCTGCGATACCTTTTGAAGTAATCATCAAGGTTAAAAGCATCGTAATTTGTTGTTCTAATGACAAAGGTACGCCATACGCCTGAGCAATAAAGCCCGTAGCAAAGGTCATGTACATCATTGAACCATCGAGATTGAAGCTGTAACCTAATGGCAATACAAAACCAATGATACGTTGAGAACATCCAAAGCGTTCTAAAGCCGCTATAGTTTGCGGGAATGATGCTTCAGAACTGGCAGTACTAAATGACAAAAACAAGGCATCTTTTACTTCAGCCAATAATTTCCAATAAGGGATTTTCATGACCAAGCAGATTGCCCAAAGTATGACAAATATGAAGAAAAGTAGCCCCCCAAAGAAACAAAGCAATAAGTAAGCATAGCTTACCAAAATGCCTAAACCTTTGCTTGCAACCACCGCCGTCATGGCACCCAACACCCCAAAAGGCGCAAGTTCCATCACATAACCTACTACTTTGAATACTGCCTCGGCTAATGAATCTATCGCTTTGATAATGATTTTACCTTTATCCCCAATAGAGCCTAGGGCAATACCAAAAAAGATTGAGAATACAACAATTTGAAGAATTTCATTTTCGGCAAGAGCTTTGAACAAACTATCAGGGAAAATATGTAAGATAAAGTCTTCTATCGACTTCATTTTGCTACCTGTAATGCCTGTATCTGTACCAGCTTGTGGGCGAGGCCATTGTTGCACTTCGCCAGGACGGGTTACGTTCACGACCACCATCCCAACAATTAAAGAAAGAATAGTTGCAAAATAAAAATACAATAAGGTCTTGATGCCAATACGACCTACTACCTTGAAATCCCCTAATTTGGCAATCCCTACTACCAATGTACAAAATACCAAAGGCCCAACAATCATCTTGATGAGCTTGAGGAATACCTTACTGAGGATTTGAAATTTTGATGAAATGGACGCCGCCGCCTCTGGACTCATACTCACATTCAGAAATTGTCCGATGGCTACACCAATCACAAAACCCAATAGAATTTTTGTCGTAATGTTTAATTTCATTTGATAAATGTTTAGTCTGTAATACGAAGTTTTCTTCCCATTAGAGAATGTTTAAATTTTATTAATCATTAAAAATGAAAAAGTTTATATTTGTTTATATGAAATCCTACTGTTTGAGCCGAAGGCGAGTTTAGGATTTCTTGACTTTCTTTTGTTACTTTTCTTGTGTCAAGACAAGAAAAGTAAGGAGTGTCGAAAGGAAATTGAGTTCTTTCAAAAATGCCAAATAAAATTTTCAAACATACTCTTAGTGGATTTTGAATTAACGAAATAAAGCAAAAAATCCACTCTTTGCAAATAGA
>NZ_JBMLSD010000163.1:0-13885 GCF_049240685.1 Flectobacillus sp. | reverse complement strand
ATGATAGTTGGACGACCTGCTTGGGTCAGATAAGTATTAATGCAGAATTGTGAATCTAGATTACCGCCTCAATATATTTGATAAACAAGTAATTATCCCTCACAAACCACGCTTACCTGACTAGATACTTAATTAAATTAAATAAAAAGGTAAGAAAAGAAGGCGGGTGGAAAACCTCTCACCCAATCCGACTTTTACACCTCACTATGTCATGGATAAACTCCAAATTTTGCATTGCCTTTTGGCACTCCTTTCGGATTGACTAAGATTTTTTATTGTTCAGATACCATTCTCTAAAGGATTCTTTTGGAGGCTCTGGCATCTCTCTATTTTTGAACCATGGATTTAATCCATTATTAACAACAAATGGGATATTTCGCATAAACCATCTCCCGACTTTACCTCCTGTTTGATAAACCGCTGGATTTGATAATGTAAAGGTCATTGCGCCCATCCCTAGTTTTTTGGAAGTAGTGGCATAACCCTCTTTTACAATTACCTGACGCCATTTATAAAGTTGGTCATGAATATCTATCTTAACAGGACATACATTCGAGCACGAACCACATAACGTCGAAGCAAATGGTAAGTCTGCATTTTTGCGCATATCCAAATTAGGCGCTAAAATAGAGCCAATCGGACCCGCAACGGCATTGTGATAACTATGACCACCACTACGACGATACACAGGGCAAGTATTCATACAAGCACCACAACGAATACACTTCAACGAGTTACGAAAATCCTCACGACCCAGCTGCGTCGAGCGACCATTATCGACAATCACAATGTGCATTTCTTGTCCTTCACGAGGCTTCTTGAAATGACTTGAATAAGTTGTAATAGGCTGACCAGTAGCACTTCGTGCCAACAATCTCAAAAATACCCCAAGGTGTTCACGACGAGGGATTAACTTTTCAAAACCCATACAGGCAATATGTACATCAGCTAAGTGAGCGCCCATATCTGCATTTCCTTCGTTGGTACAAACCACAAACTCGCCTGTTTGAGCTACAGCAAAGTTTACACCAGTCAGCGCTATCTTACGTGTTAAAAACGTTTCGCGTAAATGATGACGCGCAGCTTCAGTAAGATATTGCGGATCTTTATTTCCTTTTTCGGTACCTAAATGGATATGGAAAGTTTCACCAACATCCTCTTTTTTCAAGTGAATCGCAGGCAAAACTATATGACTTGGTGGCTCATCACGCAACTGCACAATGCGTTCTCCCAAGTCAGTATCAATTACCTCAACACCATTTTTGGCTAAAAAATCGTTTAAATGACATTCTTCGGTAAGCATCGACTTACTCTTAACCATACGAGTAACGCCGTGCTTAGCAATAATACCATGAACAATCTTATTGTGCTCCTCAGCATCGGCTGCCCAATGAACGTGGACACCATTAGCCAAAGCATTTTTCTCAAACTCGACTAAATAGTCGTGCATATTTGACAGCACGTTATGCTTGATGTTCGAAGCAGTAGTTCGCAACAATTCCCAATCAGGAATATTATGAGCAGCTTTATCTCGCTTACTTCTTACAAACCAAAGTGTTTCGTCATGCCAACCTACACGCTCTTTGTCTTGATTAAATACCTCCGAGGCCTTGCTATGTTCAAGAACTTTAGATTCCATATCTGATTACTTAAATTGGGAGCAAAATCTATTTGACTGTACTATTTAATATTTCCGCAATATGTATCACTTTCACAGGGCTTTGTTGACGGCGAAGTATTCCTTCCAAGTGCATCAAACAAGACATATCTCCTCCTGTTATAAATTCAACATTCTTGTCTTCATGGTCTTTAACACGATCTTGCCCCATGCGCACCGAAATGGCTTCTTCGGTCACACAGAACGTACCACCAAAACCACAACATTCGTCCTTTCGAGATAATGAAACCAAATCCAATTGTTTGACTTGATTCAATAATTGCTCTGGTTTTGAAAAAAATGGAGCATTTAACTCAGACATTTGTGCCAGTTTCAACCCACGCTGACCATGACAACTTTGATGTAAACCAACTCTATGAGGGAAATTGGCTTCAAGATTTTCCACCTTTAAAACATCCGTCAAAAACTCAACCAATTCATAAACACGTTTACGAATCGTTGAAGCTTTATCTTCTCTTTTTTCGTCGTGTAAGTGTTCTTTGATATGCAAAGTACAACTTCCAGAAGGGCAAACGATATAATCAAAACCCTCAAAATTATCGATAAACAAAGAATTACAACCTCCTGTCAAATGTTCAAACCCTGAATTAGCCATTGGCTGACCACAGCAAGTTTGATTTAAAGGAAAATGAACCTCACATCCCAATTTTTCGAGCAACTCCAAAGTTGCCACTCCTATCTGAGGATAAAACTGGTCAACATAACAAGGAATGAATAAGCCAACACGCATAATCTTGGATATTTCATATTTGTGAAATTTAAGAATTTCACCTTTATATTAATTGAAACAAATGACACTATACTAAAAAGAGTTTTTTAGAAGAACTAAAAAAGTACAGAATCAAGCTTTTTTGTCTAAAAATCAATATTCGAATCGACTTTTTTAAAATAACTATATAAATAAGGTATTTTTATAGAAAACTACTCTTTGGAAAATTAGTTTTCTATTTCTTAGAAAAATAATATCAAATCAATTCTTTGGTAAAAGCGTTGGCTGACAAGCATAATACTTCAAATCAATTAAATCTCCTGGTAAAGCTTTTGAATTCCAATGTTTATGAATTGCCAAAGCTGCACCCAAAGAACTTGCTTGCGCCATAGATGCTGCAAACACCTCTAATTCAGGAAAAGCCGCAGCCAAAAGATTCATAAATATTGGATTTTTACTAAAACCACCATCGACAAAAACTCGCTTGACAGGATAATTATGCAAGACCAACTCTGTAGATATTAACTGTTGTGTCATAATATCCAACATCAATTGATGGTAAGCTTCCTCAACGGATGAATAATCTGCTAATTCACGATGCTCGAACAAAGAACTTTTTAAAAGTTCGTATTTATTGTCCTCATCCGAAACATCTGGGCTTTGAGCATTTTTCAATCGCTCGATGACTTTAGCCTCATAAGCGACAGTTTTGAAGAAATCATTTTCGACTCCAAAATGCTGTGCAATACGCTTAGTTTGAATTTCATGCTCATAACCCGAAAACAAACGAGAAGCTTTTACGGGCTTGCCTTGATAGTGCATATAACACAAACAGTCATATTGCAACTCTTCAAAAGTAAGCGGAATATCATTGAACGGGTTCAAGGTAATACTCCATGTTCCTGTTGAAAGCAAAATAAAAGGTTCTTGAAAATTGATCAAATAAGGAATCAAAGCCGAAGAACTATCATGTAAGCCTACCCCTACAGAAATCGATTTATCTTCATCTTCTAATTTTACTACCTCATCCGAATAGAAAAGTGTTGGAAGCTTTGTTTCAATTTTCTCACGAGAAGTCCATTCATGGTACTTCTGTGCCCTAAAATCCCAGAGATTGGTATGGCAACCAATACTGGTTATATCAGAATAATATTTTTTTGTAAAGAGGCTATGTAAAAACTGAGGCAAGTGAAGACAATATTTTACTTGCTCAAATATTTCAGGTTTCTGGTATTTCAAACGATAAATCTGCATACCAGAATTAAGAGAACCTAACACTGGAGATGCTGTTCTTACGGCAAATTCTTCTTCACCCCCATAAGTATCATAAAACTTTTTTTGCAACTCAGGCGAATAAGATTTTAGATAATTATAAAGTGGAGTCAATACATTTCCCTCTTCATTTACATAGACAAAACTAGCCCCATAAGTAGAAAAATTAAGCGCATTTACGACGAAATTATCTAAACCTAGCACCTCATTCCATGATTCCAATACCCACGACTGCAACAAGTTCACATCCTCACAAGCATCCCCATCCTCGTCGACCGTTTCGGGGAATTGCATACTTTTTTCCCAAACAATTTGGTATTGTTCGTCAAATAAAAACAGTTTTTTATTGGTCTTGCCAATATCAAAAATTGCGCAAACTGGTATTGGATTCATATTTCGGTAATGAATTTTAAAACAGCCTAAGGCCTCACAGATATGTCAGTAAATGAAGGGAAGAATATTCCCGAGTAATTTGTTGCTCGGGAATATAAATTCTAAAGTATATAGGAAAGGTAGAAAAAGATTTTCTACCCAAAATCTTACAAACCAGTAGATACGGTTTTCAAACCGCGTTCAGCAATAAGGTTTTCTCTTACTTTCAACTCACGGTATAGTGCTACAGGATTCAAAGCAGCACCAGCACGCAAGCGAGCCTCAGCAACGATAGCACGCACATCTGTACGGAATGCATTTTGAAGAATTTCTTGAGCACGAACAACATCGTTGTTTTCTTGAGCGTCTTCTAAAGCTTTTCTGTCTACAGAAAGCGCTTGAGCATAAGCAATCATGATAGCCTCAACAGATTGTAACAAATCCTCTAAAGGATCTTTTACATTGTGAGATGCATCAATCATCCAGCCCAAATCTTTAGCGTGATTCATACCACGAGCATCCATACCTTCCACTAATTCATTGAAAATCAAGAATAATTGATAAGGTTTTACAGAACCAGCGGTTAAATCGTCATCGCCATATTTAGAATCGTTAAAGTGGAAACCACCCAACTTTTCTTCCATCAACAACAATGATACAATTTGTTCGATGTTAGCATTTGGCAAATGGTGTCCCAAGTCAACCAAAGTATAGGCTTTATCTCCCAATTTGCGAGCATACGACAACGATTGTCCCCAGTCTCCTACCGTCATAGAGTAGAAATTCGGTTCAAAAGCTTTGTATTCAACAAAGATTTTCCAATCATCTGGTAAAGCTGCGTAAATTTCTTGCAAACTTTCCAAGGTATTTTGATAAGCCTTTCTAAAGTTCAATTGACCAGGGAAACAAGAACCATCAGACAACCAAACTGTCAATGAATCAGAACCTAACTCGATACCATGCTTAATTACCTCGATATTGTGGTCGATAGCCTGCTTACGAATCGCCTTGTTTACATTTTGTAAAGAACCAAACTTGTAAGTATATTCTTGATCAGCCTGATCTTGAAATGTATTTGAGTTTACAGCATCAAACTTCAACCCATGCTGGGCTGCCAAAGCACGAATAGCCTTTGCGTCGGTAGGAATATCCCATGGAATATGCAACGAAATAGCCCCAGAAGCCTTGTTTAAAGCGTGCAAAAGACCAACATCTTCAATTTTTTCTTCCAAAGAACGAGGCTCACCGCCACCCGCAAATCGTCCGAAACGAGTACCACCAGTTCCTAAAGCCCAAGAAGGAATAGCAATTTGGAAGTCAACAAGTTTTTGAATGATTTCTTCAGTTCCAGCGATTTCAGAGCGAGTAAACGCCAATTTATTTTCGTGGCCTTTCAACAAAGAGTCGTTGTGTGAGGCAATTTTGTATGATTCGAGTAACATGAGATGTTTCTGTTAAAATTCGGATAGTTTGTCCTAAGGTAAATGAAATACATCAACGAGTGGTACACTTACTGGGGAGTTATCTGGATTGGCATCCATGATATCGCCCATATATTTCCACCACTTTTGCATAACTGGATGTTTAGGAAGTTCATCCATTAATGCAGGATTTTCAATTTTTAATATACCAAACAAGGCAAATGTGTCTGGGTCAAGGAAAATTGAATAATCTTCAATTCCTATGCTTTTAAGCAATTCTACTAATTCAGGCCAAATTTCGTCATGACGACGCTTATATTCCTCGACCTGACCTTGATGCAATTGCATTTTGAAGGCAACTCGTTTCATAATTTATTGAATGATTGAGCAAATGAGTAAATGAATGAATTTGTTCACAAATCACCCATCTACTCATTTGCAAAATAAAACTATCTATAGAAGCCCATTGAAACACCACCATCCACATTCAAGGCATTTCCTGTTGATTTACTCAACAAACCACCTACAAACGCAAAACAAGCATTGGCAATGTCAACTGGCAAAATGATTTCGTTCAATAAAGTACGTTTTGCATAATATGCTGGCAATTCTGCTACTGTAATACCATACGCTTTTGCACGACCTTCAGCCCAACCACCTGCCCAAATATTTGAGTCAGAGATAACCGCATCAGGGTTTACAGTATTTACACGAATTTTGTCAGCACCTAATTCTGCCGCCATTAGTCTTGTCAAATGCGCCTGTGCTGCTTTAGCCGAACCATAACCAGGGTTGTTTGGTCCTGCAACTACTGCATTTTTCGAAACAATATTTACGATATCACCACCAAAGCCTTGTTTACGCATTACTTCGATACCTGCTTTAGAAACGATAAATTGACCTTTCACCAAAATATCATATAATCTATCCCATTCTTCCAAACTATGTTCAGCTATAGATTTAGAAATACTAATACCTGCGTTATTGACAACGATGTCGACACCACCAAACGCCAAACAAGCGTTATTCAAAGCTTGCTCAGTGCTTGCAGCATCCGTTACGTTCAACAAAGTAGAAGCAACAGCATCTTTTCCAAAAGTTTGAACAAACTCAGCTTTTGCACCTTCTAAGCGCTCTTCGTTGATGTCGTTGATAATAACACAAGCGCCTTCTTCAGCAAATTTCTTAGCAATAGCTTTGCCAATCCCACCAGCAGAGCCCGTCACTAATGCAACACGACCTGACAAAGCTTTTGGTTTAGGCATTCTTTGCAATTTTGCTTCTTCCAACAACCAGTATTCAATATCAAAAGCCTCTTGACGTGGCAATGAAGTATATTCAGAAACAGCCTCAGCACCTTTCATTACATTCACAGCGTTAATGTAATATTCGGAAGCCAAACGAGCCGTAGTTTTATCTTTTGCAAAAGTAAACATACCTACACCAGGGTAAAGGATTACAACTGGGTTCGGGTCGCGCATAGCTGGCGAGTTATCATGCTTACAGGTGTTGTAATACTCTGTGTACATAGCACGATATGCCTCAAATGCAGGAGTCAATTGAGCTTTGATACCCGCTACATCTGACAAATCTTCGTTCGGAGCCAATTCCAATACTAACGGAGAGATTTTTGTACGCAAGAAATGGTCAGGACAAGAAGTACCAAGTGGAGCTAATTTCTCTAAATCATTAGAATTAATGAATTCCAATACACGAGCATCATCCGTGAAATGACCAATCATTTGACGTTCTGAAGAGCAGAAACCACGCAAAATTGGAGCAACTTTAGCAGCTTGTAATTTACGATCTGCCTCTGGCAAACTTTCAATTTTAGCTCCTCCAAATACTGGGCGAGTTTTACCGTAGTTAGACTCTAAATATTCAGCACATTTTTCAATTACTTCCAACGTGTTGATATAACTTTCGTAAGATGTGTCGCCCCAAGTAAACAAACCGTGAGAACCCAGCATGATACCACGAAGTTTGATTCCTTTCGCAGCGGCTTCTTCCAAACAAGCACGTAACTGCAAGCCTAGGTCGAAACCTGGACGTTGCCAGCCTACCCAGCCAATCTCGCCGTTGAATAACTCTTCGGTAATTTTTTGGCCATCTTTTGCTGCTGCAATAGCAATCGCCGCATCTGGATGAAGGTGGTCGATATGAGCAAATGGAAGGAATCCATGAAGAGGCGTATCAATTGATGGCGCTTTTGAATCCAAATCAAAAATACAATGGTTGAACAATGCTACCATTTCATCTTCAAATTCGATTCCACGATATACATTTTCCAATGAACGAAGTCTATCTACGTACAACGCAGCACAACCACTTTTTTTCAAAGTACCGATGTCACCACCCGAACCTTTAATCCACATGATGTCCGTTTCCTGACCTGTTAATGGATCCACATCTTTGAGTTTTACAGAAGTGTTACCACCACCATAGTTCGTCAAACGAAGGTCGGCACCCAACATGTTTGAACGGTAAATGAAAAGAGCTACTTCATCGCCTGCCAAGGCTGCTGCTTTGGCATCGTCCCATAAATAGCTTACATGCTTAAATTTAGTTGCATCCACTGTTGAAATCGTTGTCATTGTTTTTTGGTATTTGGTATTCAAGCGAATTTGCACCGCTTTTGAATAGATTGTTTTATTTCTGTTTAAAGGGTATCTAAAGATAGATTTAATTTTTTTCTATTGAAATATTCAACAAAACATCTCTATCATTTATTCTATATCGAATTGTTTTTTTCTTAGATAGCACAAACTTAACAGTTGTAATTCAGTCAACTTTCCTTTACCGTCCTGTATCATAACAAAAAATAAACATAAGTAATTGATTTACTTATATTTACATTGTTAAAATATTTTACTTTTTTATAAAATTGTTTTATTTAGCTATTCAAAAACCCCTCTTTTGAGATAAATACCACTTTCTTTTATGATAAAAAGCTTAATTTTGACATGGATACAAGATGAATTACTATGAAAAAAAAGTCGACTGAACTACCTACTTCTCTCGAAGCTCTAATTAATGCCAAAACACCACTCTTGTTGGTATTTCATGCGCAATGGTGTCAGCCTTGCAAAGGACTCGCTCCAATCTTAACTGATTTGAGCAAACAGATGGGTGATGGGATATTGATACAAAAAGTAGATGTGGATAGAGAAAAAAATATTAGCGACTACTTTGGTGTAAAAAGTATGCCGACACTATTTTTGTTTCAACAAGGGGAGCTTGTCTGGAAACACGTAGGAATTATCACTAAAAATTCTTTGGAGCATGTTATCAAAACGAAGACCACCAAACCTTATTTACTCAAAAAATAAGAGCGTCAATTGTTTCTATTCAAGTTAAGTAAGTAAAAGGAAAGATTTGACTATAACCTTTTGATTATGAATATCTTCAAATAACCAATATACTGTTAACCAATAACGTTTTCCTACTTAAACAAAATTAGAGTTAAGTTATGTGTTCTAGGCACAAGGCAAAGAGTGGTAAATTGTTTTTAGTATCGATCGATATGTTTTGCCGAATGCCCATAGCAGAAAGCTCAAAAATTAAATTAATTCTTGCGCACCTCATCAATACGAAAGCCTTAATCCTATTGCTTTGGCTTTTTCATGATATTCGTCTTTAATGTAGCCAAAAACAGGATAATCAGCCTCCAAAATGTTCATTACAATTCCGTAGAATCCCGTACCCAGATTAAAATAATTGAGAAAGGTATCCAATGAAATTTGTCCACCACAAAACTTGATGTAACTATCATATTGCATTGAACCTAATAAATTACCACTAATTCTTCCCAAAATAGATGTATATAATTGCGGATTTTGAGTAAGAATCTGGTTAGCTTCAATTCGCTTTGCATTGGTGTATTCTTCTAAGAGTTCATCTTTTTTTAATTGTTGCTCTTTTTTTATTTGAGCTTCAGCTTTTTTAGCAACTTGTATTCTTTTGGCTTCTTCTTTTCTTTTGATTTCTTGTTGTTGTGCCTGCATCAAATCAGGGCTCTTTACTAAGGTTGTAAGGTATCCTCCAATGTTTTTGAAAGTTTTACCCGCAAGTAGTTCTTTCTTGACATGGTCTATGGCCAATTGGATTTGCTCAACAGCAAACTGCTCCAACCACTCTCTTACTGTTTGCTGGGAGATTGACCAATCCTTTACTTGCTCAAAAATTAAATTGAGTGTTTGATTTGCTTCTATTTCGATCGACTGAGCAATCAAGGGCAATGGGTTGGGTAGCTCCTTGAAACTCGCTGATATCTGGTCCACTAAAGGCATGTCGTCAAGTTCTTCTAATTTATTTTTTTTGACAACAAATCTCAATTTCACAACTTTTTTCCCCTGCTTAATCTCAGAGAACTCGAAGTACAATTCAGAGTTCTTCATCAATTCATTCTGAGCCTGTACGACTACTTTCATTTTAAAGTCAAAATAGTTTTTGTACTTGTGCTCGATGTTAAACATTCTTTTGAGTTTATCTACCTCAAACTCAAAGGTACCTATTTTTTCTTTTTCCTTACAGATTTCATAAAATCGCATAGCGTATGAGCTATCCAATCTGAGTATATTACGGATGTCAAGTACGGTGAAGTTCTCTTTAAGTTGTAATAAAAAGGGCTTAAGAAGATTGGGAAACTCCAAGATAAAATATCCTTCTTTCTTAAAATATACATAACCGCTTATCAGGTGTGAGTCTAATTCTATTCTATCGTCTTTGTAATAGACCTTTTTGTCAATCATCTTTTTAACCTCCTGCTGAAGGTGCGAATATAAACTACCACCTTCTACACCAGTAAATTTTTGAAAGTCTTTGACAGTTATGGTGAGGGGCACAAAACTTTCTTTGCTAATGTCTAACAACGATAGCATGTATATAAAAAGCTTCATTTGAGTTGGGGTTAACTCAAAACGCGCTTCTATCAAGGGATTACCTTTGACAATCCGGTAGGGATCTTTGGTAACACTGTCCAAAGCTTGCTCTCTTTTCTCTATCTTCATATCTTCCATGACTTTAGGGAGTCTGAGTATGATTCACTAATAAGCTTATAATGAAATACTTACTTTAGTATTAAGACCCACAATTCATAAATTGTCACATTCTACGATTTCCGTGTATTATTTTACAAAAATAAGAGGAATCTGAAAAACTGCATTACAAAAACTACTTTTAATTTTTACAGGTAGTTTTAAGCACCATAAAAGTAGTTTTAACACACCATAAAAGTAGTTTTAAGCACCATAAAAGTAGTTTTAACACACCATAAAAGTAGTTTTAAGCACCATAAAAGTAGTTTTATGGTGGTGTAACAAATTGATTTTCAATAAGTTACGCACACCGAAAAGATATAAAAGAATAAAAAGATTTAAAAGACAACAAAGGGAATTGTTGAAATTTTAAAGTTTTTTTTATTAAAAAAATGCAAAAAAAGTCTTCTAAAAGTAGTCATGAATAAAAATGGTAAAAGAAAAAATTTGAAAGCGCCAACACCATAAAAGTAGTTTTTAAAAAGCGTAATCATATACCAGTTAACACCATAAAAGTAGTTTTTAGGAATTATCCAACTGTTTAATTGACACCATAAAAGTAGTTTTTGACAAAGCTTTTTTTTTATCCCCAAGCACCATAAAAGTAGTTTTTAGAAATTGTATAAAATTTGGCTAACACCATAAAAGTAGTTTTATTGAAAGAATGATTTTCCGTGCCACACCATAAAAGTAGTTTTTGACAAGTTCTCATCGTATTATGAAGACACCTCTGGGTATAGATTATTTTTTGACACCATAAAAGTAGTTTTTATCCTTAAATCTATGGATAAATATTTAGCACCATAAAAGTAGTTTTTGACGGGAGAAAATGGACATTTCACTGATTGCCATTTGCTTTGAGCAATATCTCACAAGCGCCCGGCAAAAGGCTCATAGACATCCACAACAAACACATGAAGTTCCTAAAAGTACAGCTTGGAGCATAAAATCTATGAAGGGTAAAATTAAATAATCAAGCTTACGGAATTCAATACAACTATTTACAAACAGATTTAAAACCCTATTGACTCATACCTCTATCGTACAACCTAAATCATGCCCATTATGCTTACATGTGTATTATTCTTCCCATCTTCTCAAAAAAAATAAAATATACTATTTTGTATCAAAAGTGATACTTTTTCGATATATTTGTATGAAATAAAATACAAAATAAACAACCTATGATTAGCCAAGAATTAGTCCTAAAATTCTTAAGACATAATCCAGCACTTTCTGTTTCAACTGTGGAAAAGGAGTCATCCTTACCCAAAGGAACACTCACCAAAGCAATAAGTGGAGAGCGAAATCTAAACGACCGACATCTCGCCGCACTATTTCCTGTTTTGACTAAATATGGATACTCACCCAACTTATATCAAAACGCACGCGTAATCTCAATTATCAATCATAAAGGAGGAGTTGGCAAAACCACCACCACGGGTTCTTTAGGAGAGGCACTAGCAAGAAAGGGATTCAACGTATTGTTGATTGATATGGACCCCCAAGGAAATTTATCGCAAATACTTGGCGTTGACACACCTGACAAACAAGTTGTAGATGCTTTATTAAAAGCCGATGAATTGCCAGTAGTGAATATAGCACAAAACCTCGATTTAAGTCCCTCTGATATTGATTTAGCCAAAGCCGAAATCGAATTAATTATTTCTCTGGGTGGTGTTTCTAGGTTAAAAAACAAGCTCGTACCATTGATGGAGCAGTATGATTACATCTTGATTGACTGCCCACCTTCGCTCAATGCCCTAACCTCTTCAGCTTTAATTGCTTCAAAAAGCTGTTTGATTACCTTGCAGCCCGAAATCTCAGCTGTAAAAGGACTTAATACCCTCCTTGATAGAATATCGGAGGTCAGAACAAGCTGGAATCCAGCCATCGAAATTGATGGAATTGTTTTCACAATGGTAAAGAAAAACTCTGTACATGATGGCGTAAAAGAGCACGTTCGTGAAAGCATGTCACAGTTTAGGGTTTTCAGAACCGAAATAAAACATCTAGTTGATTTTCAAAAAGCCCAAATCGAGCAGAGTACCATTTCGAAGTTTGCCGAAAACTCGGAAGCAGCCAAATTGTATCGAGAATTTTCGGAAGAATTTATACAGTACTTACAGATAGTAAAATAGAGAAATCAGATGAAGACAAACTTTAAAGATATTATTGCTTCCAAAACCAAACAAGCATTGGGTAGTAACCTTATTTCTCTTGAAGCTATTAAGCAAAATATTCAAATTTTAGATGAATTGCGCGATTTTATTCCTCCATTAAGCCACGACGAATCTTTGCAATTAGAACAGAATATTCTTAAATATGGCTGCAAAGATGCTTTATTAGTTTGGGAAACTTCTGCAGGAATGGCAGGGTTGGGAACAAGCCAGGATGCTACCCCAGTCTATATTCTTATAGATGGACATAATAGATTTCGTATTTGCCAAGCGCATCAACTCAATTTTAATATACAACTCCTTTCTTTTTCTTCACTCAAAGAGGTAAAGGATTACATGATAGATTTGCAGTTGGGACGCCGTAATCTTACGCCACAACAGGCATCTTATTTCAGAGGTTTACGCTATAACAATGAAAAGACTGAGCGAGGTAAATACGACCGTATTACTGACGAAGGACTTATTAACGTCGATGATTATTTTGAGAGTAAACGTGTAAAAGTTTCTACCGCCTCCAAATTGTCGGAGGAATACAAGGTTAGTCCTGCCACAATACGTCGTGATGCCGAATTTGCAGAAGGATTAGGAAAATTATCCACTAGTCTACGAAACGAAGTACTGGCAGGAAATCAAAATATTGAAAAAGGACTATTACAAAAAGTAGCTAAAGTTAAAGAATTGCCTAAACCCATTGAAAGCACTGATGAATTGGTAACAGTATTACAAACTAGTGGTCTGGTAGATAAAACTGAAATAGTTCCAATCGACCATCCGCTTGTTGATTGCTCCAATGAAATTATAGCTCTTGTAAAGAAAATTGTTAATGCTAAAGACAAAGAAAAGCTGAACGATTTAAAAAATCTAGTGAGCAAGTTGGAAGAATTACTTTAGTAAACATTAGTGATCCCGAATTTAAGATTGGCATAATTCTCCAAGTTTTCTTCACAAAGCGGTCGGAAAATATTTTCCGACCGCTTTTTTGATGGATGTTACTATGCTAGAATTTTACTCAGTTTGATAAGCAATCATTGCGTTTCTACTTCAAGAATAAACCTTTGAACATAATCGTCCAATTGCCAAATTAGGGAAGCTAATGTTTTGTTTTCATTCATAGTGCTCAAAATGAGCATTATGATTTGAATATTTTTAAGCAATCTCATAATGCTCAAAATGAGCATTATGGTTTGAATATTTTCGAGTAATGTCATAGTGCTCAA
>NZ_JBMLSD010000162.1:0-6204 GCF_049240685.1 Flectobacillus sp. | reverse complement strand
TAGAACTACAATTTGCTAACAACGAAAATCCATCAGAACAAGAACTAGCAAATGCAAATTGGAGAGCAGAGAGTTATCACACTTTACTTTGGTCTTTGTCTTTTATTGATAATTTGCATTTCCCTGCGGATATCTGTAATATTGGCGAAGACGTTGGAATTTTATTTTCAAAAACTGAACAAGAGTTTAGAAACACAGCAAAACTGAGAACGAAAGAAGAAATTTTAGACCAAGCAGACTTAATTCTGCGTTTAAATTGGGCTTGTGTAAATGCAAGAGTTAAGAATGAAGTAGCCCCAAGCGGACTTAATCCAAGTGTAGTTTACGAAAGACATTATGCTTTGAATTGGTTAATAAATCACCTAAATCAAGAGTGGGACAATACTACAACCAATACATAATGATGGAATAAACAACCACCAACAGCAGCATCGCAAAATGGCGGATTTAGTCCAAATCTCAATGGTAGTTCTTAGATTGGATTTTTGTGCAAATCTGAATATTTGGGCATAGATTTTGCGTTTTTTCAACGACTGCCTGTGGTGGTGATTTTATAGAAAATCTAATAAATAAACATAAATATGGACATAGTAATAAAAATTTTAATCGGAATAGTCGCTTTAGAGCATTTGTACATTTTATATTTTGAAATGTTTGCTTGGGAAACTATTGGTAAAAAAACTTTTAAATCCTTACCAGAACATTTATTTACACCAACCAAAGGTTTAGCGGCTAATCAAGGTTTATACAATGGTTTTTTATCAGCAGGTTTATTCTGGACATTTATGATAACAGACAAAACCTGGTCGGATAACATAGCTATTTTTTTCTTGACTTGTGTAGCAGTTGCTGGTATATATGGAGCATTTAGTGCTAGTAAAAAAATCTTTTTTGTTCAGGCGTTACCTGCAATAGTTACCCTAATAGGTTTGTTACTTTCAAAATAATACAAAAATAAAGGAATACCACCGACATTGATTTGTGCCAAGTGGTGCGGCTTAACTTGAGTGCCAAAATTCCATGCCTAAAAGCCCTATCCGCTTGGCAAATGCAATAAACCAGTACGACAAATCTTGCCTAAAAGTACTTCGCCTAACTTGTATTATTGCAATAAATAGCCACCAACTTCTGCCCTATTAAGGGCAGAAGAGCTAAATTGAACATTTGGAATACTAATAATCTATCGTAATAATTTTGAACTTGGTTGTGTTGAAATCCCCACCTCATTAAGCCTAGCATAAAAGTCATCTCCAACTCGAATAGCATCCAAATCACTAAAATCAGAAGGCAATACAGGGTTTTGGAAAGTGCCATTTCCTTGATCGCCCCATTTTGTACCAAACTGCGCAAAGGTTGGGAAGAATAAGGCTAACATATAACATGTAAGAAAGATAGTTAGAGATTTGAGCATAGATTTTAGATTTTCTTTATTCCTTTTTTTTAAAGGATAAAATCTTAAATATTACTCAAAACAAATTTCATACAATTGAAAATCCATGATTTACTCTGTCATTTTCAAATAGCAGTAGTAGGCGTTTTTACGGTTTAAACTCCAAAGATTTGTCACAACCTTCAAAAAGGACTAAATTTGTCTATTATTTATAATCTCAATTATTCGAGTTAGCTGATTTTGACAATGCACGAAAGTTTAATCACATACCTTAATCAAACGCTTGACAATCCTCTATCATTGGACGAAATTGACATTATTCGAGAAACATTTGTGCTCAAAAAAATCCGAAAACATAAGTTATTTCTTGAAGCGGGTGATGTGTGTAAAGTGTCAGGGTTTGTAGTAAAAGGTTCGTTTAAACAGTATACGATAGATGAAACGGGGAAAGAGAATATTCTCAATCTTTTTATTGAAAATTGGTGGGTTGGTGATCGCGAAAGTTTTATAAACAATACGCCCTCTCCTTATTTTATTGAGGCTTTTGAGGATACCGCAGTCCTTATAATCTCTAAGGAATTACACCTCGAAAAACTTCAAAATCAGAGATTTATCCAAGAACTTAGTCAAAAACTATCCACAAATCAGGCTTTTAAACTTTTAAAAAGAGTACATAGTTCAAAAACTCTTTCGGCAGAGGAAAGACTAAGCGAATTGGAAAAGACCTATCCAGAATTTTTGCATCGATTTCCTCAACATATCATTGCCTCCTATTTGGGAATGACAAAAGAAACTCTTAGTAGAATTAGAAATAATTTTGCAAAAAATAGATAAAAAACGTTGATATATGTCAACGTTTTTTTTTAATCTACCTCATCGTCCTGTCAGTCCCTGAGCAGATAATTTTGTATCAAAATCGTCAAAATTATCATCTTATGGAAAAATCATCATCAAAAGGATTGCATATCACACTTTGGATTGTGCAAGTTTTGCTTGGCGCTATGTTTATTATGGCGGGAGGCATGAAATCTTTTCAACCTATCCCAGAATTAGCCAAAATGCTTCCATGGGCAGCTGCTGTACCTTCGGCCTTAGTTCGTTTTATTGGTCTTAGCGAATTGTTGGGAGGGCTTGGGCTATTACTGCCTTCGTTACTACGTATCAAACCCCAGCTTACCCCTCTCGCAGCCTCGGGACTGGCCTTGGTGCAAGTCTTAGCAGCATTTTTCCATGTAAGTCGTGGCGAAACTTCGGTAATAGGTACCAACTTCGTGTTACTACTTTTGGCTGTATTTATTGCCTGGGGCCGTACCAAAAAAGTGCCAATATATCCTAAAATAGCCTAATCTCTTACAAAAAGGGGAAGTATTGACTTCTCAGTTAAGATTTCCCTTTTTTAGTTATAAAAATATTTGCCAATCCTTATTATTCATCAGATTTGCACTCCAATACCATGAGCCAAACCAATGATATGCCACAAACAGAATTAATCACATTTGGAGCGGTGCACCTCAATGTGACCAATCTACAACAAAGTTTAGAATTTTGGCAAAAAATTGGAGGTTTGCAAATTAGAAACCTAAAAATCAATTCTGCTGAAATTGGCACTCATCAAAAAACGCTTGTGGTCTTGCATCAAGAGGCAAAAATGCCATTTCAAACAGGCTTTAGCGGTTTATATCATTTTGCTATTCACGTGGCAGACGAAAAAGAGTTCGCCAAGATTGTATTCAATCTTTTGTCGGAGAAATATCCTTTTTCTCCAGTAGACCATGTGATGTCCAAATCGGTATATTTGAAAGATCCTGATGGCATCAACATCGAATTTGCCTTAGAAACTCCCGAGAGATTTAAAAAAGTTATCGCCTCCGAAGGCTTGATGATTGAAGATAGTGATGGTAACAAAAGACCAGTTTCTGGACTATTATCTGTCAATCAACTTTTACAAGAATTACCTCCCAACAGCGAAAAACTCGAACTTTCTGAAAATACAAAAATCGGTCATTTTCATTTTTATGCAAAGAATATTGAGCAAACCAATTTATTTTATCAAAATATAGGATTTCGACAGTTCAATCATTTATCAGAATATCTCTATGCCGATTTGGGAGCTGGTGGTTTTTATCAACATCGGATTGCGCTCAATTCTTGGCATGGATTCAACAAACCCTTGGCCCCCGCTCATTCTGCTGGATTAAGGCATTTTGAATTAGTATATCATAACAACTCCTTACTAAATGAAGCTCTCAGTAGCTGTAATTTTTCAAAAGATTCTGAGAATTATCTGGTTGACCCTACTGGCAATAAAATTTCCCTGACTACTTCATAAAATTGACTTTACTTGTTCAAGGCTTCGTCTCAATGGCTTTTTTGTAAAGGTTAGCTCGACTATCAGATTACTGCATCTTAACTTAGGAAATACGGCAATCTTTAAGTAAATTTAGTTGATATCACACCAAATAAATCACAAATGCCCTATGAAGAACCTTCAACTACATCTTGTCTTATCCATCCTTCTAGTTTCGATTGCACAAGGAATCACAGCACAAACCTCCTCATACCAGGCAGATTCTAGTCAAAGGATAAATAAGTGGGTCAAAAGAGCTCAAGAAACAGACCCCGCTGATACAGATTGTCAGACTGCTTCAATTTTTACGAACTTATTTTGGGAAGACCGACGTATATCTCAGTCCGTACCGAATGGAATGAGCAGTATTTATAAGCGAACATTCATGAAAAGTGTGCATCATTTTCAAGGTACTTTTTCATTTTTAATCTCTTTTGACGAAAAAAGTAAAGTAAAGAATATAGCTTTTTCAGAAAATATCCCTTCAGAATTCACTGCGGTAGTACAAAACAATTTCCATCAAACCATTGAAAATATCTCTCAAATAGAGCAGCTTAAAGGGGCATTAAACAACAAAAAAATACTTCTTATGCTTCAACTTTCATGGACGTTCAATAACAATCCCAATAGATCGATTTTTTATGATGATGGAACAAAATCTTTAAAATTTATAGAGGAAGGCGCAATACAAAAAGATATCTTATTTGCTGAATCCAATTTTATGGCTAGACAACTTTAGCAATTATATCAAAACCTCCCGACAAGTTGAAATCAAATCATCGGGAGGTTTTAAATATTTTATCACTTTTTTTATTTACACAGACCATCTATCCAAGTAAATAGCTCATCGAGGTCATAATCGCCACTATGGGGTTTGTCCCAAGGAAATTCCAAATTGGCATCAATACCCTTATTTTGTAATGCCGTTGTCAATATTACAGAGATGGCCAACGAAGTATCTTTGTCTTTAGAACCGTGTCTTACACGCCAGTGTTTAGCATTTGTCGTATTTTCTTGACCAATGTAGTACATGGGATTCATCATTTTTACAAATTTTCCCTCCACACTCGAAGCCTCAGTCTTTGTATTATTCTGACCAAACTCTGTAAAATGCTGTTTATCAACCGTTGCCGAACCGAATAGCATATTTTCGCCAGTAGAAAGGTCCAAGGCATCAAAAGCAGGAGGCGTTTTCATCCGTTCCATGTAGTTGAGATAAGCAGCAAAATCTAGGGATATCACTTTATTTTCAGCAATTTTCAAGAAAGAATAAGCTGTCATATCTTTTCCTGTATCCATGGCTTTCTGTGCCGAAGCGATTACATAACTAATCACTAACTCTTTAAAACTCCCATTTCCATCGGTATCCATCGTCAAAGATTTCCCTTTAGCATCTTTTAGGTTTAAGCTGTTTATATAGGCAGGAAACAGCGTTTTCAATTGTGCTGAAACCTTCATTTGTTCGTCGCTCAATACCGAAGCGGGATCGCTGTTTTTGGCAGGAGCTGGCCAGCCTTTTTTATATGTATTGATACCATTAAACTGCCATTCATAGGCCATATCAGCGTGGTCTAAATTGGTAATTGGGCAATAAGCAGAAACCGCAAAAACATCGTCGGTTCCATTGGCAGCACCCAAGGCTTTTAGGTAAGGCTCATAGTCTGGATTATTTCCTGTTGCGCCAACTAAAGCCGACATAGCACCACCGGCACTTGTACCATTCGAAACGATTTTATTGGCATCACCTGGCATTCGATTATCATTAAATTTTAAGTAGCGTACCGCAGCTTTCAAATCTACAATTCCAGCAGGTGCTTTACCTGTGTATTCGCCATTGCTAGCTTTCAAAGTACGTCCCCTTGCTCCTGCCGAAGCAACTACATAACCTTTGGCTAAGGCAGCCACTACCGTTGAAGGCTTTGCTTGTGTCATGGCTGGCGCAGCTTCAGGTCTTCTGTCGCCCATAGGTGGCATTCCATTCATTGGAGGTCGATTACCTCCCATTCCTCCCATTGGCATTTCTTTGAGGGTGGCAGGTTGTGCAGGCATATATCCTCCTATTTTATTTGGAAAGAAAATGGGAGCCGTTTCGGCTGTATAACCATTTACTTTCTTTCCAGAAAAGTACTCCTCTGGAATATAGATATTCATTTTTTGGTAAGCTGTATCTACAGGGTTCGCTACATATATAATATTTTCATAAGCTCTTACGGTAAAGGTTTTTCCTTCATAAGTAAGTGTTTGAGAAACATATTTTTGTGTTTGAAAACTAAGATCTGGTTTTGATGAAGTGAATGAACAAAGCGCCAAACTTAAAATACTCCAATAATTGATTAGGTGGGTTTTCATTGCTATGAGTTGGTTGAAATATTTAAAATGAATTTAGAATAAGTAGGAAAACGTTATTAGTTAACAGTATATTGGTTATTTTAAGATATTCATAATCAAAAGATTATAGTCAAATTTT
>NZ_JBMLSD010000161.1:0-1025 GCF_049240685.1 Flectobacillus sp. | reverse complement strand
CCTCAACTTTTACCTTTGAGATACTATTGATTTAATCTTTCCTGCTACTTAACTTAAAACTGGGTCAATAATCAAAAACATTCTAATCATGAGTGTAAATTATTGATAATGATATTTTTATATCTATAGGTTGCAGCTCGTAATTCGGCTAAAGTGGAGCAAATTATTTTAGCTTTAGAAACTCATAACAGCAAAACATTACGGCGAAAGTCTTTCGATTTTCCAATTACCCGATTCTTCAAGCGTGTAAGCAATACGATCGTGGAGGCGTGAAGGGCGACCTTGCCAAAATTCGATATAAGTTGGTACTAATCTGTACCCGCCCCAATGATCAGGACGTGGTACTTCTTGACCTTCAAATTTCTTAATAAAGGCTTTTTCTTTCTCAATCAATACCTCACGATTTTCTACCACCTGACTTTGGTTAGATACCCATGCACCAATTTGGCTACCTCTTGGTCGCACAGCAAAATAATCGTTAGAATCCTTAGCATCTACTTTCTCTATAATTCCTTCAATACGTACCTGACGCTCTAGTTCACCCCAGAAGAAGGTCAAAGAAGCATTAGGATTTGCATCTATTTCGTGTCCTTTGCGGCTTTGATAATTAGTATAAAAAGTAAAACCAGTAGCATCTAAGGTTTTTAGGAGTACAATTCTAGCAGAAGGTTTGCCATCGGGCGAAACCGTACAAAGATGCATAGCGTTAGGTTCAAGAATCTGGCTATCAACGGCTTGATTAAACCATTTATGAAACTCTTGAATAGGAGAGGGTAATACATCTGACACATCCAAACTCCCCTTGGTATAATTCTCTCGCAAGGCAGCAAGGTCAACTTTGTTCATGATTTGTTGGGTTTACTGTTTTCGAAAAACATAAAGCTATTTATTCAACCTAAAATAATAGCTTGTTGTTTCATGAGCGCAATATTACGGCCTTCTCCCAATTTTAACAATGATAAAATACTGATTTTAGTTGGCTGGTAAGATGATTGGAATTTGGAATCACTTTGAAAGTTCTCGAA
>NZ_JBMLSD010000160.1:0-1930 GCF_049240685.1 Flectobacillus sp. | reverse complement strand
CCTTTGTGCCTTCACTTAACATCTATTCTGCAAAAGCAATAATATCGAAGTGTTTCCAATCTAGCATATTTTGTTTTTGAGGAATAGGCGTAATGGCTGCATCTTCTTCAAAATCATCCATTTTGTTGATTTTATAGCCTTTTTGACTAATATAATCAAACAAATCGTGGCGGTCTTGCTCAGATAAATCTTTGAAACATTCAAAAATCAATGTAGGTTTGTACTGGTCAAGAAGCTTACTGATTGATTTTAAGATTTGAATATCATACCCTTCTGCATCTACTTTAATCAAGGAGATTTTACTCACTTCTGGATATTGTGTGTGAATAAAGTTTTGAAGGTTGACACCTTTTACTTTTTCTCCTAAACCAAATTTTCCATTTTTTCCACTGATTCCACCATTGTTGAAGCTGGCCTCAGAAGAAGCATACGAATACTCGCCTTCTTCCACTGCAATAGCATAAGGTAAAGGAATAATGTTAGAAATGTGACGATTTTGATCGGCGTTTTTCTGTAAAATTTTAAAAACGTGAGGGTTTGGGTCAAAGGCCAAAACTGTGCCTTGCGCGCCAACTGCCAAAGCCATAGGAAGAGTAGTGTCGCCAATGTGTGCGCCGATGTCAATGACAAAATCGCCAGTTTTAAGGAATTTACGATAAAAATTAACCTGACTGAGAGAGATAGTTTTCTCTTGTTCTAAAGGATTTAACCAACAAGTGAAGTTGATATTGCCGATTCCTTGGATTGAGATGACAGAGGTTGCGTCACCATAATTACTAAATTTGCGTTTGGCCACAAACTTAGTGTACTTCTTTTTTAGGTAATTGAACATTCGTATGTGTGTTTAAAGTTGGACTATACTTGCATTAGAGGAAATATACGTTCTGTAAAAATAGCTTTAAATTTGCATAAAAAAGGGTTTATAACATTTTTTAACAATATGCACATTTTGATTTTCCACAATGCAGTATTGCCTGCATTGGAGTACGGAGGAACCGAGCGAGTGGTTTGGTGGTTGGGTAAAGAGTTGACCCAAATGGGGCATCGTGTTTCATTTTTGGTGGCAAAAGGTTCGGAATGTCCATTTGCTGAGGTGCTGTTTTATAATCCCGAACTTTCATTAAGTCTACAAATTCCTGATTATATCGATGTGGTACATTTGAGTATTCCACCTCCCGAAGATTTTCCGAAGCCTTATGTCTATACGGTTCACGGCAATCCAAGAGCTGATGAGGTATTGGATCAAAATGCGGTATTTGTTTCAAAAAACCATGCAGAGCGTCATAATTCGACCGCTTATGTGTTGAATGGAGTCGATTTTGAAGATTATCCCAAACCTTCATTTTCACATCAAAGAGGGCATACTCATTTCTTGGCAAATGCCTCATGGCGAGTGAAAAATGTTAAAGGAGCGATTCATATTGCCAAAAAAGCAAACGAAAAGTTAGCAGTTATGGGCGGGCATCGTCTCAATTTTAAGATGGGATTTCGTTTTACTCCCGATCGCCATGTAAGATTTCATGGAATGGTAGGAGGAAGGGTAAAGTTTGATTTATTACATCGTTCCAAAGCGCTGATATTTCCAGTTTTATGGCATGAGCCATTTGGATTGGCGATTGTCGAAAGTCTTTATATGGGTTGTAGTGTTTTGGGAACGCCCTACGGTTCGCTACCCGAAATTGTAACACCAGAAGTTGGATTTTTATCTATTTCGGAAAATGAGTTGGCTGAGAAGCTGAAAAATATAGCACAGTTTGACCCAAAAATTTGCCATGAATATGCCAGAGATACCTTCACTTCTCGACAAATGGCATTGGGATATTTGCAGTATTTTGAAATGGTTTTATCAGGAAAAAAAATCAACTCGGTTGCACCGAAAGCCCTGTTTGATTATCCTAAATTTTTACCTTACGAAGTAAATTAAAGAGGG
>NZ_JBMLSD010000159.1:0-10809 GCF_049240685.1 Flectobacillus sp. | reverse complement strand
GACAATCATCACACCTACATTTTCAAATTATCAAATCTTCAAATTACACAAATCCCCCAAAGCCCCGTCAGGATACAATAAGTTTTTCTGTATATTAGAACCCTCAACTATTTAACGCCCTTTTACCATGCAAAGACGTGATTTTACTAAAAATCTATTAGCTGCTTCTGCCGTAAGTACGCTTTCGAGCGGTGTGTTGGAAGCAAAAAATACTTCAGCTCAACCTGCTTTTAAACTCAAATATGCGCCTCATTTTGGGATGTTCGAAAATTCCGCAGGCAAAGATCCTATCGACCAACTTAAGTTTATGCACGAAATGGGTTTTCGTGCGCTTGAGGATAATGGTATGATGGACAGACCTGTAGAAGTACAAACAAAAGTGGGAGAGACCATGGCAAAGCTAGGAATGACCATGGGAGTTTTTGTGGTAAACTTTGATAATTGGCCTCTACAAACTTCATTGACTTCGGGTAAAAAGGAATGGCGTGATAAGTTTTTACAAAGATGTAAAGAAGCCGTAGAAGTCGCCAAACGTGTGAATGCCAAATGGATGACTGTAGTGCCAGGCAATTACGACCGTAGTATCCCCATCGGAATCCAAACTGGGCATGTAATTGAGTCATTGCGTATGGCAAGCGCCATTTTCGAACCACATGGCTTGGTGATGGTGTTGGAAGCATTAAGCGATACTCCAGATTTGTTTTTGAGACATTCCGACCAAACCTATATGATTTGTAAGGCTGTCAATAGTCCATCGTGTAAGTTTTTGTTTGATATGTGGCATATGCAACGCAACGAGGGACATATTATATATAACATTGACCAAACGTGGGACGAGATTGGATATTTCCAAATTGGCGACGAGCCTGGGCGTAAAGAACCAACCACTGGTGAGATGAATTACAAGAATATTTTCAAACATATTAATGCAAAGTCACAAGCTACAGGCCGTGATTTTGTTTTCGGCATGGAACATGGCAATTCGGTAAAAGGCAAAGAAGGTGAAATCAAATTGATTGAGGCCTATCGTGCTTCAGATTTATAGGGTTGTCTCGATTGAGTGAATGAGTGGTTTGACGAATGAGTGATTATCCTAAAAAAGCGGTCGGAAATTGTTTTTTCGACCGCTTTTTTGATGCTTTAATGCAAGATATTACTCATAGAGACGCAATGATTGCATCTCTATGAGTGAATACAAATTGTGACATAATCACTCATTCGCTAAATCATTAAATCACTAAATTAGGGATGACTCATACTCTTCTCAAAACTCCAAACTCAGCACTCAAAAATCCTATTTAGTTTGCTTTCACACGATTTGATTCTGACTCTGAACCTGTTTGGCGTGAGCGACTTGCTTTTAATTTCTGATTACCAAAGCTATAACTAAATCCTAAACGAAGGTTTTGAGATGCTTCACGACTAAAGTATTTAAGGTTAATGTCTTGATATTCAATAAGTCCTCTTGTTTGTTCGGTATAAAATACGTCATTCATCGCCAATGAAATCTTGCCTTTTCCTTCTAATACTTTGTATTGTAAACCAATTGTTAATGCTCCTAATGGGTTTAAAGTCAAGAACTCTTGTTGTGAACGAGTCATATACCAACCACCCATTTCCATGCTCAGTTTGTTGGTAAATTTGGCGTTAATATTAAAGTAAGCCAACCAGTTTACACGAGATTGGTCGAAGGTTCCTCCTAGATAATTGGCATTGTAGGCATTGTATATCAATTGATTACCACCATATCCCGAAATTTTCTTTCCAATTTTGATTGGAAAGTTCAACTCTACAAAATAGTTTTTGTAAGTCGCTAAGTTTTCGGCAGTTGTATAGGTACGCTTTGTTGCAGGGTCTTGCTTTGGCGCATTATCCACTATGACATCGTTAGTGTTGTTGTAACCAAGCGCAAAAAATGGCTGTCCGTCAAAGGTCAATTGCAATTTAATTTCGTTGGTCAATTGCGGTTTCAACAATGGATTACCTCTCGTAAAAGTCAAAGAGTCAATCTGGAATTCAAATGGGTTTTGTTGTTGATAACTCGGGCGGTCGATACGACGGGTAAACGAAGTCGTAACGGCCAAGCTTTTGTTAAGCTTATGTGTCAAGAAAATACTTGGGAAAAACTGCCAATAGTTACGTTCCAACACATTTTTGTTTTCGACTTGACTAAAACCTGTTGCAACGGTTTGTTCGGTACGTAAACCCGTTTGAAGTTCCCATTTTTTACCAAAACTGGTATTGTAATTTACATAAAGCGCATTGATATTTTCTTTATAGTTAAAAACATTGCTTCGTTTAGTGTCCAACACCTGTTCACGGTAAAAACGCAAATCGTTGTCAATCGTCGCAAAACTCATTTTTCCACCCGCTTCCAACTTGCTGTCCTTCGAGATAGGATGGGTATAGTCCAATTTCGCTGTCATAAATTGCACAGGGTTATCCACACTCTGTGAATTATTACGACGTAAACCATTGTCCACAATCGTAATCAAGTTTTGATTTTTGAGTTTGTACTGTACATAATCCAAATCCACGTTGAGTTCACGTCCTGTACTATCAAAACTATGTTTCCAGTTGAGGTTATAACCAATATTATTACGAGTAGTAGGTTGGTCGTTAAGGGTTTCGAACTGACTGGTTAATTGTTTAGTTTCTGTCGAAAATACTTTTGTAATAGCTGTACTGTTGTTGCTACCCGAACGGTCAAAACCTGTGAGTAATATCCCGATGGTATTTTTCTTATCTAAATAATAGTCAGCGCCTAGACGTGCATTATGAACTTTGGCATCCCCAGGATTCATCATGATGTTCGAAAACTCATCCTTGCCAATTACACGGTCAATTTGTGTGAGTTGAAAAAACGTCCTATCCGAATACGTATAGCTTCCAAATACGTTCCACTTGCCTTTGCGGTGATTGAGCGAAAAGTTAGGAGAATATCCGCCAAAAAAGTCATTTTTACTACGATTTACAATTGTGTTGTCGACCATTGCACCTCTAAAATTGAGGGCAACCGAGCCATTTGTACCAAGATTAGCATTGCGTTTCATTACAATATTTATCACAGCACCACCCGCAGCATCATATTTAGCAGAAGGATTTTTGATTACCTCGATTTTTTCGATGCTATTACTAGGCAAATCTTTCAAAACCTGATTCATATCGGTGTACTGCGATGGTTTTCCATCAATCATAATCGATACCGAAGCTTTACCTGCAATCGTAATGCGATCTTGAGCAATAATTAGCCCAGGAACTTTTTGCAATACTTCAATAGCAGTACTTCCCACAGAAGCAGGACTATTAGCCACATTTACGACTAATTTATCGGCTCTTTGTTCCAAAAAGGGTTTTTGAGCGGTTACTGTTACTTCGTCTAAGGTCTTTGAACTTGTCTTTAAGATAATATTTTCGATGGTAACTGGTGATTGGTCTACAGAGAAAACAGCACTAAAGGCTTTTTGATAACCCATCATCGAAATACTAATGAGGTAGCGACCTTTATTAACTGATTCGAAATGATAAACCCCAGAGGCATCCGTCAAGTTGGCTTTTACCATACTTGAATCCTTAGCTGAAAGGAGGGATACCGTAGCAAATTCGGCAGGCTGATTTTTTTCGTCAAAAACTTTCCCCGAAATTTTTTGTTGAGCCAAAGCTCCAAATCCACAAAAGATAGATAGTAGTAGTGTGTGTAATAATTTCATTGGTTTAAATTTGTTAAAAGCACTTAGCCAGGTCCACTTGTAGGTTTAAAGAAGTTTGAATGAAAAAAAACTATGGCTACTAACGGATAGCACTTGGCGATGTGGCGAAATTTTAGTACAAAAGTTCAATAGAAATCGAAGATTCGGCGTAGCCAATTATGGCTATTGAACCTTGTACCAATGTTTTATAGAAGCACTTAAGTCGCCATATTGCCAACTCGATGTTAGCTGCGGTTATTTTAGGTAGTTAAATGTATTTTCAAGTTGAAATTTTGGACTTCTTTTCAAAAAATCCATAAAGAAAGCAGTGTGGGTTCCTCCCATTAAAATGAAAATTCTATCATCTTTTGTCATTGGGATCTGATTTAGATTAGAAAACATTACTAAATTTCTATGGTAAAATTTGCCTGCTTCGTCCGCTCCTTGTGCATGATTTTTACTGGAATTATATAGTAACAAATCAGCATTAAAATTTATAAGACTTTCCAAATATTGAGGATGATTATTCAATTTGAATAAATCATAAAAAGGAATTCCTTTTTCAGGATTTTTTGAATCATTCTCATCACTTAGTATAGAATATTTGCTTAAAGTAGTAGTATCTACACTGTTTACAACATTAATGTTGTAGTTGTACTTTTCTTTAAAGTCGATTCCATAAATCTTTTTTGCTCCGCCAAGTCTTCCAACTTCATAAGCTAATAATTCTATTTCGTCTGGATTTACAAACTTTTTCGTTGGGTTTTTTAGATAATCTGAATACGAGATTTGTCTCAAACTATCATTTTTAGGTAAATCTTCAATAACAATTATTGTTGGCTTAAATTCAGCTAACATCTTAGCTAATTTTTTAATTTCTTGCTGATTCTTTTTGTTGTTTTCATCAAAATCTGTTGCGTTTGCATCAGAAGTTTCACCCATGTGAAAAGTTCCAACATTTAATACAGGTATTGCATCATCAAATTTAGTCTTGTATATAATTTTCTTTTCGTAAGGTACATTTTGTGCAAAAATATTTACTGTTGTCACAAAGAATAAGAATGTCAAAATCTGTTTCATTTTATGTAGGTTTGTTTTATAATTACTGCTAACAGTTACTAGATGCAACACAACGAAGTTAGGTTGCACACATCAATAAAAAATTTGCTTCGTGAAGAATGGAACGATAAATGGATAGGGGGCAAATTTATCTGCTTTAGGCTATATGCTGTAAGCAAAAGAGGTCCTGTCTGGTGGGGTTACTTTATTAGCAGTTTCTACTCAATTTAGGAACTCTCTGAAGGAATATTTGTTTATTCTATAAAACTTATAGATTAAATTTTTAATTTTAAAAAGAATTAAGTTTTCAATACAAAGTAATGACGCAATAATGGAAGAATGTCTTACTTTTTTGAAGTGAAAAATTGACACGACAACTAAAAACTAGCTTATGAAATTACATAAAATTATAGCCTCAGCGGCTTTAGCAATAGCAAGCTTTGGTATCACAAAAGCACAAGTAGCTCCTAAACAAGGTGTTTGGAGAGGTACTTTTAGTTTGTTTGAAGGAAAAGAGTCTCCTTTTAATTTTGAGTTAAAAGGCAAAGATGCCTATTTATTAAACGCTTCAGAGCGATTTGAGCTTAAAGGTGTTACACAAAAAGGCGATTCATTATTTATTCCTGTTGAGATTTTTGATGCGGTATTAGCAGCCAAAATCGAAAGCCCAACTACCTTGTCGGGGGTATTCAAAAAAGGCACTACTCGTATTCCATTCAAGGCATCGCAAGGCAGTCGCTATCGTTTCTTTGAAAAACTAGCACCTTCAAAAGCGAGTTTGGCAGGCAAATGGGAAGTGTATATGGGCACTGCTACCACGCCAGTGATTGGTGTATTTGAACAAAAAGGTCAAAAAATAACAGGAACATTCTTATCAAAAACGGGTGATTATCGCTATTACGAAGGAGATATCAAAGGTGATGAGTTTTATCTTTCGGCCTTCAGTGGCTCAAGTCCAGCGTTGATTATTGGTAAAATCGAAGGCAATACCATTACTGGTCAAAGCATTGGAGCTACAAGTTCACGCCCGTTGAAAGGAACGAAGAATGACCAAATAGAACTACCAGATGCGTATTCATTGACGAAAGTGAAAGATGGTAAACAATTTGATTTTACTTTTCCTGATGCCTTTACAGGGCAAAATACCTCATTGAGTGATGCCAAGTACAAAGGAAAAGTGGTGATTGTAACGATTTTGGGTAGCTGGTGTCCAAACTGTATCGATGAAGCCTCTTATATGGCGCCGTGGTACAAAGCCAATAAAAATCGTGGTGTAGAAATCATTGGTTTATCTTTTGAGCGTAAAAACGATCCAGCTTTTGCCAAAACTCGTTTGGAAGCTTTGAAAAAACGATTTGACATCCAATATGATATCTTATTTGCTGGTTTGGCAGATACGCAATACGCTTCGTCGGTATTACCAGCTTTGTCTGAGATTATTTCTTTTCCAACTACCATTATTGTGGATAAGTCTGGGAAAGTTGCTAAAATTCATACAGGATATTCAGGTCCAGCAACAGGAAAATACTATGATGATTTTGTGAAAGAGTTTAATCATGAAATTGATGAATTGCTGAAACAAGATTTGTCGACAGGAAAATAGACCTGAGTTAGGATTTTAGCTTCATAGATATATCAATATTGGTCATTTCGTATTGAGTGAGTATTGCTCTAAAATTTGTATTTTTGTGGCTGTAAAGACGCAATACTTTTGGTCTTGAGTCAAGTTAGATATAGTATAGTAATATCAAAAAAAGCGGTCGAAAATAATTTTCGACCGCTTTTTTTGATGAATCATTATCAAATTTTGATAATGCACTAGACCGTATGTAACAGGTACAATTTTTAGCCTACTGCAAAAAGCTTAGAGCCTAAAGCAGCTAAAATTAGCTACTGTTTTTTATCCAAAATCGCACCTACACCTGCCCCTGCACCAGCACCTAATGCTCCACCGATAACAGCTCCAGCCGCTCTATTTCTTTTGTTGACTACGGCTCCAGTTACAGCACCAACACCAGCGCCAATCAAGGCACCTTTGGCAACTTTCGACATTTTACTTTTTTTCTTAGTTACTGTTGGCGTACTAGCTGTACTTGTCGAAGAGCTACTTGAGCTAGAAGTCTTTTCAACTTTGGCTGGACTACTATTGTTAGCACCAGAAATGGCAGCACTAGTGCTTTGAGCACCCTCGCCAGCAGATTGAGTTACCTGAGTGGTTGGTGTTGCTTTTTGCATTGAGTCAATCACCATTTTTTTTACTTCTTGCGCTTGAGCGACCATTTTCATCGAATCAATAGCAGCTTGTTTTGCTAATTCAATAGCAGCTTTATCATCTGTTTTTTGTTGGCAAGAAGCCAAGCCAAGCATGGCTGTTGCGAAAATCAAAATTAACTTTTTCATAAATTTTACGTGTTAATATAAAGCAATTGAATACTTATATGTTGTTTTAAAAAAATTGCTTTATGAATGTTTGACAGTACAAAGTTGAAGGCAGAAAAATCTGTTTCTTTGACATATTAACGTAATTCGTCCTCGTTTGGGTTTGCTCCTGATTGGTAATTGAGTGAGTGGTCAGATTTTTCAAGGCGGATTATTCACCTATTGAATTGAGTGATTTGAGATTGAGTGGATGAGTGATTATGTTAAAATTTATATTCTAGCCGTAGAGATATAATGCTTTGCGTCTTAAGCCGAGTCCAGTATCAAAAAAAGTGGTCGAAAATTGTTTTTCGACCACTTTTTACTAAAATATTGAGTGAATAACCTTTAGATGAAAAGCATTACGTCTCTACAAGTGAATCACACATTTTCAAATCTTCAAATTTTCAAATCTTCAAATTCTCCCATTTTCAAATCAAAAACTATTTCTTTTTCAAAGTCATCAAAAACTCTACTAAATCGACTAATTCTTGTTGAGACATACCATCTGCCAAGCCTGTTGGCATCATCGAATTATTCTGCATTTTCATCGACTTGATAGCGCTAGTCTTTAGATTTTGAACAATACCTCCAGGCATTTTTAAAACAACATCAGTTTCGGTTTTGGAAGCAATAATTCCGACTAGTTGCGTGCCATCTTTGAGTTTGATATCCCAACCTTCATAGCCAAAACTAATACCCGCATCTGGATGTAAGATGGCTAGATATTGCCCTTCTTTTGCCAATTTGCCACCTATTTCCGAAAGTTTTGGACCAAAATCCATTCCTTCGCCATTGACCTGATGACATACCGAACAGTTGTTGGCAAATACCTGCGCACCATTTTTCGGATTACCTGTCAACGCAATGAGTTCTGAAATAGGAGGGAGCTTTTTGGTAGCGGTATTACTAGCACCTAAATATTTGGCAGCATCAACACGTACCGAACGACGCCAAGCGCGGCTCACGCCTTCTACGGCGACAGGAATTAACTCTTTCTTAATTCTTTTTGCCTTTAATAATTCTAAAACAAGGTCTTCGCCATTGCCACTACCACCCAAATAACGAGTAGCTTCACGATGAATATTGGCGCTATATTTGGGGTTAAACATGGCATCCTGTAATAATGTCAACTGCGTTTTTCCTCCATTCCAACGAATAGCACCAAGAATCTTAATGGCTAAATCTTCTTGTTTAGGATTATTGATGATATTTTTAGCTAATTGAACTCCTTGTGGAGATTTGAATAGAGCATTCCCCGCATCGCCAACTTTTTCCCCTTTTCCAATCATACTAATCAAGCGCTCGTTGCCTTCTGGTAGGGTATATTTGTCTTGTAATTGTACAAATTCTTTGTCGTCGAGATTATTCATTAATTGTACCAAGGCATTTTTGGCAATCGGCGAGGTTTTAACAAACTCTGCATCCAAATGGCTTAATGCCAAACGATTAATTTGATTCTGTTCTGGCGAATTACTATTGAGCATACCTAGAAGAGCCGAAGATTTTTCAGGACCTTTTACAAAATCAAAAGCTCTAAAATAGCGTAAACGCTCTTTCAAGGCTACACTTGGGTCTGTAGCCAAAGAGGCAAGTAGTTTTACAGATTGAACGCTCCTCGAACGCCAAATAATATCTTTTCCAGAAGCAGAGTTTGTAGGATTCTGATTTTGGAATAAATAGGCGCTAAAGCAAGCATCCCAATTGTCCTCAGCACCGATACCCAAAGCCTCCAAATACCAGCGGTCTTTACCATCGTGCTGCGATGCCAAAGATGCCCACAACTGGCTAGCTTTAGGATTCTTTTGTCCGTGCAAAGCAATCGCACACTCTCTGCGCACATGAGGGTCTGTGTCTTTTGCTAATTTTTCTACATAGCCTAAAATCTCTAATTTACTTTGACGAGCAGCACGCAACCCCGCAATACGAATATCAGGATTAGCGTCTTGAATAGCTAAATCAATATATTTTTGGGAATCTACCAATTTAACCAATGCCCAGAAGGCTCTAGCACGAACTCTTGGGTTATCATTTTTCCAGTAAGAAACCAATGCATTTTCAGTACCTTTTCCCATTTTGGTCAAAGCTTCCCACGCCAAGTAGCGAGTAGCAATATTAGGACTTTGGAGTGCTTTAGCTGCACCTTCAGCTGTGCTAAAATCTTGTTTGGGAACAGAATAAGGCGTTTGAGGAGGCGCAATACGATAGATACGTCCACGAGTTAAATCACCTGCTTGGTGTCCACCAACACCGGGGTCATACCAGTCGGCCACAATGAGTGAGCCATCTGGAGCAACGCATACATCAGCAGGACGAAACCATTGGTCGGTTTCATTTTTCATGATATTCACAATTTGTGCCGAATAACCAGCCCCTTTCTTGGTTACAGGATAAGAGCGCACGACGTTGTGTCCTGGCTCACAGTGAATCATTTGTCCATAAAACTGTTTGGGTAGCAAATCTCCTTCGTATAAAACCATTCCCGTTGGCGAGCCCGAACCTGTCTGTAACAAGTTTGGTACGGTACCTGGGTCGTTCAAATGCCAGTGGCGCAAAGGAATTTCCTCTTCCATATTGGTGCGAGGATATCCCCACGAAGCACGTGTTATTTGGTCTTTATAGCCATAATTGCCGTATTCCATCACAAAATTGATACGCACGCCTTTATTGCCATCATCGTCGTTGTCTGACTGCCATAGGGTTCCATACGAATCAACCGCCACTTCGTAGTTATTTCTAAAATTTTGCCCCAAACATTCTACTTCTGAACCATCGAGGTTACAACGGAAAAGCATTCCTTCTTGGAAGTTTTTTCGAGAAATTTCTCTTCCAAATTGGTCTTTAACGAGGTTTCCTTTGGCATCTTTCAATTGACGACCTTCATTCCCAAAGTTAAAATACAGCTTTCCATCTGGCCCAAATACAAAAGTATGTACGCCATGATCGTGTTGTTCGCCTTCAATTCCTTGGAATAAAATCTCTTTTTTGTCGGCTTTATCATCCCCATTAGTATCGGTAAATTTCCAAACATAAGGGCTTTGAGACACAATCACCACGTTATTGAGCACCGAAATTCCCAAAGGCGCATTGATTTCTGAGCCTTGGTAAAACACTTTACTTATATCTGCCTTGCCATCTCCGTTGGTATCTTCCAAAATCACAATTCTATCACCTTCTTTGTGGGTAGGGTTGCCAGTGATTGAAGGTCTGTAATTATAGGCCTCCAATACCCAAACACGCCCCTTTGCATCCACATCAATATCGGTTGGATTGATGAGCATAGGTTCGGTCGCAAAAGTACTTACGGTAAGACCATCTACCATTTTAACCCCATTGAGGGCATTGTCTGGTAACCGTTTTTGATTTTCGGTCAGCAAAGAGTCAGCATACTGATTAATAAATCGACTTTTGGGTGAAAATTGATATGCAGTGCCCAAAAGCACACCTCCAAGCAAGACTGTAGGAATCAGTATCTTAGATTTTTGAGAAAGTTTGTTTAACATAAGTTTTGGAAGAAAGGGCTTGGTAAATTATATATAAGGGAACAGGCACAAAGGCGTAAAGTGATTAAGGGTAAATTGTGAAAACACAGTAAAGTAAGTGAGCAAAATTAGAATTAAGTTATGTGTTTAGGCACTAGGCA
>NZ_JBMLSD010000158.1:0-15398 GCF_049240685.1 Flectobacillus sp. | reverse complement strand
AAGGCAAAGAGTGTTAAAATGTTTTTAACGACCACGGACATGCATTTTCCCATAGCCCACCGCCGAAAACCGATACCTGAAAGCTTAAAGCACAATCTTAAACTTTATTTTGCGTACTAACTTAAGTATAACTATGCACTCCAAACTCTGCATTCTTCATTTTCTCAATTCCTCACTCCGCACTCCAAATTCAACACTCACTAATGTCCCAGTGTAATACTCATCAAGCCAGTCACAACATCATTGGCAAGCGTTTTGAGCGTAAGACTTTGAAGTGTTTTTTTCGGATTGAGAGGCATATCTATTATTGTTGCTGCGCCACCTGCTATCTTTTTTCCATTCCAAAATGCCTTAGATTCTTGTCCGTCTACTATTTTTCCTGTTGCAAGGTGTATTCTAATTGGACGTGCTTGCTTGAGTTTAAAGGCAAAATCATCTGTGAAATAATCTTGGTCGATTGGCCACCATGTTTCTGGGTTACGTAATGCTAATTGCTCCTCGGTGTTATCTGTATATTGAACTGTGATAACACCATTGTCTAGCTGACTTTGCATGGGATTAGTCGAGCCAGACATCAAAAACCACGCATGCGAGGCATTTCCAGATAATGGAATCACTTTTTCGTTGGGATAATTATCCCATTGTGAGGTAAAAACAATATTGTTGGCCTTTGGGTCAGAAGGTGTTTTAAAACGAATCCCCTGAGACACTTCGAATTGGTCATTAGTTTGTGCTAATTTTCTCAAACCTTCATCTTTTACCTCAAAGCTTTCGTGTGGATGTGGCCAGTCACCAATACCTTGCCAAGGTAATTGCAAAGTCGTGGCTTGTGGGCGTGGTGAAAGGTATTTGTTTTGAAAAATTTGAGTGACTTTATCATTAAAAAAGGGAGAAATATCTACTGTTTCCTGACGAAGCTGTAGTTTGCCTTTCCAATTGACTAAAGTAGTTTCAAGTGTTTGATTTTTTCCAAAAACAATACGCACTTGGTTGGTTCCACATAGTAAATCGTTTTCAGAAATAAGAATGCTATCTGATAACTTACCTGCTTCTATTTTCAAATGAGCTTTAAAATGATTGATAAACACTTGTGCCAATAGAGGATTTGAGGTGTTATTTTGAAGACAAAACTTGGTGATATTTTCTTCTTTTTCATGCGTACTTACTAACTCAATGGCTGGTTTTACCTTAAAACATATAGGCATCCACCATGATAAACTGCCTTGCTGGAGTTGAGCAAAAACCGTATAATTCCCATCAGGAGCCTGTATTTGGGCTGAAAACTGATTTTTAGCTATTTGGATATTTCGTAATATCTTTTGAGCATCAAAAATCTTTACAACTCTAGCTTTCGCAAATGTTTTAATTATTTCAGAATGATTAACATATACTTTTTCTTGTGTTGGTAAAATAGGTTTTTCTCCCTTCCATACGATGACGATATCATACCTTGGCAAATTAGGAAGCGATATTTCGATAATAGGTTTACCCACAGCCTCAATGACGTTTGTCCAAGAAACATTTTTACCATTTGCCAATACTTGCTCTACTTGTCCTTGCGCCAATACCTGAAATTTGAGACCTACTTTTGTAGGAAGAGTAGGAGCAATAATATAAGTATCCGTTTGTTGTTTTCTTTTAAAATCAAAACTAATATCAGGTGTTTTGAAAGAAGCAAAATCCCAAGTGGCAGGCAAACCAGGGCGAATCAATAAGATGTTGTTGAGTGCATCTGGTACGATACCAAAAAGTCCTTCTACCAAGGCTCGAGAGAACATACCAACAGGATCAGCAAAGTCTCGATAGGCCTCGCCTCGTGCAGCATCAAAGTACGAAATCTGCACAATATTGCCAGGACTTCCTCCCAAGTACATGGATTGTAATACCTCACTTTTGAAGAGCTTAAAAGCTTCGTCTGTGCGACCAGCTTGCCAATTTGCCAAAATTAGGTGCATTGATTCTGCCAAAGCCACATTGTTCAATGACCACATATAGGGCATCCAACTGGTGGTAGAGAGTGTATAGTAACCTTTGTCTTCTAACCCTTTTGCTCTAATTGGAATATGTGGAATTTCATTGTCTACATACCTGAGCATTTGATAAGCTTGAAACTTGTCAGGTACTTCTGAGTCGATACTATGATAAATCGTCCAAATACCTGCTGAAGGATGAAGTAGCTTATTCCCTAGGGCATCTTTAAACTCGGCAAAAGTTCCTTTTTGTGGCATCCATAAAATTTGATTCATGGCCTTCAAAATCTTTTCAGCTTTTTCCAGATAAGGACTCGGATTGTCGCCCATCAATTTGGCTATTTGTGCGGCTTTTTTAAAACCCAAATAATTATAAGCCGAAGTATGCGTTACATCACCACCGCTATACTGAAGGGCGTCACTTGCCCAAATGGCAGCGTATGCATCAAATAGATGGTTTTTGTCGATGTCAAAATTTCTTACTTCCCAGTCCAAATGCCTTTTGATAACCGACCATGTTTGGCGCATAAAAGTCGTATCTTTTGTCCAAGCAAAATGGCGTAGTAACTGGTCGATATATACCAAGTTCATGTCATAATGGTGTGGTCGTAGATTAGCGCCATTCGGGTCACGATTGATATAGCCACTGCTAAACATGCCTACGCCTGATTTTTCGGTACTTCGGGCAAAATGCATGGTGCTATCTGGTTTGATAGGACCATAAAGTGGGGTAGTAAATTGTGATAAAGCATAGGCTTCAAGATGCGTTTTGGCTCTATTGTGCCAACCCAGCACATCTGCTGTATACGGACCACGCCAACCTGGCAGACGCATCCGCCAACCAATTGAACCGTGCATATAGGTGGGCGAATCCCAAATGGCATCGGAGGCAATGGCTAAAGTACCTCCAATCGTATTGATAAACGGGTCAGGAGTATTGATTTGGATACGATTGGCTAAGGTTTCACGAGTATTTTCGGCTTCTTGAAAAATACGAGGTAGCTTTTCGTACTGAATGTCGGCTTTGGTAGCGGGATTATAAATTGTAAAGAAATAGTCGAATTGGTCTTCTACAGCCAGTTTTCCACAAATGACAGGAGCTTTTTCTGCTTGTGATTGATATAAAGATAGGGGAGAAGCCAAGGCTTGTGCATCTGCAATTTTGAGTGCTGATTCGCTAGGGAAAGTGCCTTGGAGCGTTTGCTCTTTGCTTGGTTTGACAGGTTGTTTGGCATCTTCTGCAAAATATCGTCCATCGCCTGTAGCTGGCAAGCCAGTACCATATTTGAGGATGAATTTCCCTTTTTCAGGAATTACATATTGGTTGTCTTTACAATTATTAGCCTGTAGATAAAAGTTTGATTCTGGGTCGGGACCCATATCTCCATCTCTGGAAAACTTTTTGCCTGTTGCTCCTCCAAATGCCCAATATAATTCTGTTGATTTCGGGAGATTTTTACCATGAATTTTTAAAATAAAACCTTCTGCATCGACTAAAGCTAATATCGCAATTTCGAGAGTGCCATTTCCTAACAATGCATCTTTGATAGTATAGAACCTTGCGCCAGCTCGATAGCGTGCAATGATACTGTCGGCTTGCGTTAGCCATTTGCTTTGTTGGTTGACCGAAATACCTAGCTTGAAGTTGCCACCCATACCGGGCATATACAAGGCAAATTCAGGACGATCACCTGTTTCGACACGAAATGCTGTATTGGTACCATAGAGCGCACGAGTAAACAGGCGCTTTCCGTTGGTAATCACAAAGTCTTTACCCTCTGGGCGATAACGTAATTCTAATTCTTGGTTATGCCATGTTTTTGGAGAAAGTTTTACAGGATATAGTTCTTGAGAAAAGGTATTTTGTGTAAAAGAAAACAGATATACATATCCCACACAAAAAAGTTTTAAGAATAGATTTAGTTTTTTCGATTTCATGAAAATAGCATTTTATTGAAAAACACAAATAAAATAAGCTATCATCATAAAATCGTCATGCTCGCTCAAAGACAGAACACTTTACAACCTCACAATAAAATGTGTTTGAATACTGTGTTCTTCATCAAACTCAATCAGCGAACTGCGTTGTCGATGATTCCACATATAGCCTGTTTCGAGGGTAAAATGAGGGGAAAAATTATGCGAATATCCCAAGTATAGCTGATTTTGGCTAAAAGAATTGGCAGGGACATTGGGTGGAACATTTTGTAGAAGTTCCTCGCTTAGGAATAGGTTATTTTTGGGACTAAAAATATAACGTATTTGACCTCGCAGGCGAGCACGTCCCTGAGACTCATTCCAAGCATTGTCATCGCTTTTGAAAAGACGATATTCATAACCACCACGAAGTCGTACAGTCCACTTAGGACTAAGCGAGTGAATCCATTCTGCCATCAAAAAAGGGCGAAACTCCCACCGATCTTTTCTGTTAAAATCCGAGGATTTGGCATATAATTGATAAGAATGAAAGAAGGAGGGAAAAAGTGAGACAACCACGTTTTGGCCTCGGTGTACAAGTCCTAGTCGATATGCCTCTAATAAGGGCAATGCAAAAGGATTGGCAGGAGTGTCTCGATAATCGTTTTGTCTTCTGAAATGATATTCGAGGTTTACCTCAAATTTTTTGTAAATAGACTTCTGAATCGCCAAACGTGTCCAAACGGTAAAGTGGTTATAGTTCTGAGCTTGGGTATAACAAGACATACATACCCAAAAGGTACAAAGGATAAATAAAAATCTCATTTAATCAATCTTGGAAAGAAATACTGTTTGCACTAGGAGTCTACCAATTTAGTAGACTCCTGGTGCAAAAGTAATTGATTATGAGTGTTTACTCATCTTTTTTTTGACTTTTATAGCTGACACCAGAGAAAAGATATAGAAATAATACTCTGGAAATTCGGAAATTGAAAGGAACAAATAGCAAAGAAATAAGCACGATAGGGATGATATATCCAAGTGGCTCGGGGTCTCCAAAGAAGTTATAAATCACGAAACCACCTACAAGCATAATCCCAACTGTAAATGCATAACTTACATACATGGCACCATAGAAGAACCCCGGTTCTCGCTCATAACGCAGTCCGCACTCTGAGCAATGTTCGTGCATTTTATCAAATTTGAATAGATTCCACCATGGGTGTGTAAATAATTTACCTTTGTGGCATTGTGGACATTTGGCTTTCACCATTGCCCCCACTTTGCTATCGTTGTTCATAGAGTTATTCAGATAATTCGTTAATATGAAAGATAAGTTAATTTTGTCCGCGATAGGCATTAGGCTTTACGCCATAAGCTAAAGGTACTACTTAGAATATATTTTGCCTAATGCTTACGGCCTATAGCCCTAAGCACATACTTGTCAACAAAATTAAGCAAATTGCTTAACCGTATATTCCAGTTGATGTACAGGAACTACCCCCGATTGACGCCAAACCTGTTTCCCATTTTTATAGAGAATTAAAGTTGGCACACCACTAATACGAAGTTCTTGTGCTAGCGCTTGAGCTTTATCCACATCAATTTTGATGATTTTGATATCCTCGCCTAATCGCTTTTTGAGGTCTTCCAAAATAGGTGCCATTGTTTTACATGGTCCGCACCAAGTGGCAAAAAAATCAACCAAAACTGGCTTGTCTGAGTTGATAATATTTTCAAATGAACTGTTCATGGTATGAATTAGCTGTAGGCTTTAGGCTGTATGCTTTAAGCATGGCAGTTTTAGCCGTTATGATAATATAAATGTTATGCTGTATGCCGTATGCAGTAGACAAAAAGTATATTGATAACTTTGTTAGAAACACTTTTATATTTTTAGCTTACGGCATATAGTTTTATGTCTACTCACTAGTTCGAGCCTAAGTCTCAAACTAGATAATAAAACAATCTTATTTTACCCGCATTAAACTCTAGGCTTTATGCTGTAGGCTAAAAGTTGAAAAGAATTTTTCATGAAATAATTTATGCTTTTTTGCCTAATGCCTATAGCTTACAGCCTAATGCAAATTAATACTTACAAAACCTTTTTTACCCATTTGACAAATAATTCATTGCCTTGTCGTGGGCGAATTGAATTATGACATAGTTCTAAAATGTCACTTTCAAAATAAGGAGTAAATAGCTGTAAATACTCCTCGATTGTTCCACCAAATGGTGGCCCGGCTTTATCAAATTCTGAGGCAAATAATAACCCTACCAATTTGCCTTGTGGAGCTAAAAGTTCAGCCATTTTTTGTACATATTGTTTTCGCATCGATGGAGGCAAAGCACAAAAAAAGGTCTGTTCCAAAATTAAGTCATATTGGTCTTGGTGTGCAAAGAAGTCCTCGCAAAGAATTCTCACAGTCGGATAATTTTTCAAGCGGTTTTGTAATTGTTCAACTGCCAAAGGAGCTATATCCAAAACCGTCAGATTAGTAAAGCCCAATTCTGCCATGAGCAATGCTTCGTATCCACTTCCACAGCCAGGTAAAAGAATTTTTTGGTCTTTGTTGCCTAATTGTCTAATATAACTTTCAAGAGGAGGGGATGCTATTCCCAAATCCCAGCCTGTTTGTCCTTGGGCATAACGCTCGTTCCAATAGTCTTTATTCATATTTTTGGTAAGTTAAAACTAAATGACTATATGAATATTTTTTCATGTAAATTTCTATAAAAAAAGCCAGAAAAGAAATAAGAGATATCTTAAGCTTACTGGCTAAAATAACGAATGGATACTTTTAAGTAAGTGTGCAAAATAAGATTTAAGTTATGTGTTTTAGGCATAAGGCAACAGGCGCAAGGCAAAGAGTGTTAAAATGCATTTTTCCCAAAGCCCACCGCCGAAAGCCGTTACCTGAAAGCCCAAGGTGCAATCTTAATTATTATTTTGCCCAATAACTTAATAATATATCTGAAGCACACTTTGAAAGTATCCTTCTAATTATGAATTCATTCTAGTAACTGATATACTATCAACCAATGACTTCTTTTTACTTAGACCTAAAAATTACAGTTACAGTTTTCGATACATTCAATCAGTTTGGTGACATCACGCTCTTTTAAAGAGTAAAATACATTAAGCCCATCTTTTTCAGAGCGTAAGATTCCTTTTAATTTCATATTGATAAGGTGATGCGAAAGCAAAGACTGCTCACATCCTAATATCTCACAGATTTCATTTACAGAAAGTCGCTCTTGCATGGATAGCAAATCTATAATGGCTAATCTTGTAGGATGTGCCACCGTTTTAAGTATAAAAGCGGCTTTTTCTAGTTTTTCTTTGTTGATTTTGTAGGCTACAGCTGCCATAGCAAAAAGTATTTTTATATTTGAAAGGGATGATTCTAAGTTGGTGGGAAAAATAAGATTTAATTTTTGAGCTTTCGGCTTTCGGCAAAATATTTCTATCGTTACTAAAAAACATTTCAGCACTCTTTGCCTTGTGCCTATTGCCTAAACACTTAACTTAAATCTTATTCTGCACGATTACTTAATAGTTTCGAATACCAAGAAATTCTAGTAATCAGAACTTTACTATACAAATATATGATAGTTTATTCATATTTTGAAATAAAAAAATAGTTTATCTAGTGTTTTGGTAGACCATTGAATGTTTTAAGTAAGACAGCTTACTTATTACCAACAAACTACCTAAAATATAAGCGAATATCTTTGCTAGGATTTTATAAAAAATCTCTAATTTCGTCATCCTTTTTTATCTCTGGTAATGCCAAAGGATTTTAAGGAGTCAACTTCTTCAACAACAACTATGATAAAAAATCCGATAACCACTTCCATTTTTGATTTATTCAAAATTGGGCCTGGTCCTTCAAGCTCACATACTATCGGGCCAATGAAGGCTTCCTATGATTTTTTAAAGGAGCTAAATGCTCTTTCGGCTTCGCAAGTAAACGCTTCAATGCAAATACGAATACATTTGTATGGTTCGCTAAGTGCTACAGGTAAGGGACATGGCACCGACCGTGCTGTTATTGCGGGTCTTTTGGGCTGGACTCCCGAAGCTTGTGATCCTGTTTTATTTTCCAATCTTCTTAAAGACATAACAGAGCAATATCCTGTAAAAGTTCATGAAATAGAGATTCCTATTTCGGCTGAAAGTATTGTATTTGAAAAAGGAAAGTATGATTCGCCTTATGCCAATACCATGGTGCTAAAGCTCACGCAAGGCGATACCGTTGTGCTACAGCATGAATATTACTCTGTAGGAGGAGGCTTTATTTATCGCAAGGGGCAAAAAGTTGCGGCAAGCACCGCCACGCCTCAATATCCTTATGCGAATATGAAGGAATTGAAATCCCTCTTGCAAAGTCATAATTTGACACTCTCAGAACTGATGTACGCCAACGAAATGGCACTGACAGGGGCGACGCGTAAAGAGATAGATAAAAAGCTAGATGCGATTTTGGATTTTATGCACAAGGCCGTAAAGCGTGGTTTAAAAGATAAACGCATGTTGCCTGGGACAATCAAACTACGTAGAAAAGCGCCCTTACTTTATGAAAAGGCCAAAAAATTGGCACTTACAAGTGATAGTTTTTTGATATTTTTAAATGCTTACTGCTTGGCAGCTTCCGAAGAAAATGCAGCAGGAAATATTGTTGTGACCGCGCCAACTTCAGGGGCATCGGGAGTAATCCCTGGAATAACCTATTTACTAAAAAATCATTTTCATTATTCGCCGAATGAGATGCGTGAGGGAATGTTGGCGGCTGCGGCTGTTGGTTTTTTGGTAAAACATAATGCAAGTATTTCGGGTGCTGAAATGGGCTGTATGGGCGAAATTGGCTCGGCTTCGGCTATGGCAGCGGCTATGCTGACGTATTGTGCTACCAAAAGTATTCATGCGATGGAGTCGGCTGCCGAAATTGCGATTGAGCATCATTTAGGGATGACTTGCGACCCAATTGGAGGCTATGTCCAAATTCCATGTATCGAGCGCAATGCTATGGGGGCAGTAAAAGCCTATAATGCCTTTTTACTGGCAACGGCTGGGGATAGTTCTTTACAAAAAATCTCACTCGATAGTGTGATTAAAGTAATGAAGGCAACAGGAAAAGATATGTCCAAAAAATATAAAGAAACTTCCGAAGCAGGCTTGGCCTTGAGTGCCACAGAATGCTAATGGGCTTGCAGCTTTGAGCTTTCGGCTATCAGCAAACTAAATTGAGTGATTTGTGATTGAGCGAATGAGTGATTATTTTTAGTTGAATTTTATTTGGAGAGATGCAATGTTTTGTGTCTTTTCAGTTGACATACAAATTTTTCAAATAATCACTCATACACTCAATTGCCATTTGGCTTTCAGCTATGAACTCTCGGCAAAAAGCCGTAGGCATTAGACAAAATGTATTTATGATTTTTTAACACTTTATGCTGTAGGCTAAAAGTTGAAAAAAAATTCTCATGAAATAATTTAAGCTTTTTTGCCTAATGCCTACGGCTTACAGCCTAAAGTGCATTAATGCATTTTATTTTGCATTAATACTTAACTCTTAAACCTTACGGTAAAACAAGTCCCTTTCCCTACCTGACTTTGGCAGGATACCGTTCCTCCTAATTGTTCTGCTAATTCTTTTACGATAGAAAGTCCCAAGCCTGTAGATGATTCGTTGGAGGTAGGCTTAGCACTTAGTTTTTGAAAACGGCCAAACAATAAATTCATTTCTTCAGGCAATATTCCTTGCCCTTGGTCTTGTACTGAGATTTCGAAATAGCTACTTGTACACTCCAGCTTTACAGAAACCGACGAGTCTGCATACGAAAACTTGATGGCATTTGAGACCAAATTATCAATGATTTCTGAAAGATATTCTTGGTCTGTCTGAGCCATGAAAATGGGTACTTGGCTTTCAAAATGTAGACTTATTCCTTTTCTACTGGCAATTTCTTCAAATCTGTTTAAAGAAGTAGTTAGTATTTGAACAATGTTATGGAAATCTATTTCGGCTGTGATAGACTCACGTTCGAGGCGATTGACGCTTAACATATTTTTGATAAGCGAAGACATTCTCTCCGAAGTACTCACCAACTCATCAATCCATCGTTTTTGGCTATCAGTCAGATTTTGAGCCGTTTTTCTGAATTTTCCAGCAATAAGTTTGATGTTGGTAATGGGATTTTGTAAGTCGTGTGAAGCAATGCCTATAAAGCGATTTTTTTCTTGATTCGTATGAAAAAGCTGTTCGTTGAGATGATTAAGTTCTTGATTTTTTTCCATCAACTCTTTTTCCAAGGCTTTTTTATGAGTAATATCAACAATCACCGAATTACTGGCGATAAAGTTGCCTTCTTTGTCATAAATCGCATTGGCGTTGAGTAATACTTGAATATGTTTTCCAGTTTTGGAAACTACCTCTAATTCCAGATTACGAGTAGAGCCTGTTTGTTTGAATTGGCGATAATACTCCTCAGCGTTTTCGGTAAGAAGAGTAATTTGAAGATCGAAGAAACGCTTTTTCCCAATGAGCTCTTCGCGGGTATATCCCAGCATTTTAAGCTCGGTATCATTAACTTTCAAGAAGTAGCCATTGGCGTCCAACGAATGATAGGCATTGGGCGCGTTGTTATAGAATTCTTCAATAAAAGAAATATAGTCAGAGGAATGTTCAGCGGAGATATTTTCTCCGAAAAACCCAATTAACTCTTTCAAATTACAAGCGGGTTTAAATTGGATTATTTTTGACCAAATTTAACACAAAAAAGCAGTCCTGAACATCAAGACTGCTTTCTTTTTTAACCTCTAAACCTACAAGTATGAAGTAAATCTACCACTTGATGTCACAAATTTCGTATTTGAACACTTACTAAACCTTGACCAGATTCAAGGTTTGATTATGATAGTGGTCAGTATTTATCATTGCCGAGAATCTCAATTTTGTAGTAATCTGTTTGTATATTAGTCAAATTGTGTTGTGTTATCAGGTAGAATTTTAGTGGAAAGACGCCCTAAAATATCCTGAGTATAAATAGTACCAATCATAGAAGAATACCAAAACGATTCACATATAAATTAATATCCAGCCCTAAATTCATGCTTAACCCAACACTCAAAGATGCAATACTCGAAGCTTTGCTTACTCACTTAAATGTTTTTGTGAGTATCTATAACTATGAAACTCACGAAATTGTGCTTGTCAACAGATCTGGTTTAGCGTTATTTAAAGTACGAGATGAGAAAGAGTTTGCAGAAAAATACGGTATAGAAGTCAGAGAAATACCGATTACGGCCGAGCAGGAAGCCAGACTAAGGAAAAGTCTGGAAGAAAATGGCAAATGGTCGGAAGAAGTACAATGTAGAGTACATGATGGTACCAAATTTTGGGCTATTATCAACATTGATACTTTTCAATATAATTCTCAAACTTATCTTATCACCCGTATTATTAATTTGGAGAAACTTTTACAATTTGAAAAAGAGAACGGAATAAAGGGCCGTGAGTATTTTAAAAATCAGATTGACCAAGTGATTTCGTACCGTACTGCTGCTTTGCTCGAAACTCTTTCCAAGCTGGAGCATTCACAATATGAGTTGTCTGAAGCCTTGCATCGCGAGCATCGACTCAATGAGCTGAAGTCTCAATTTATTACTTTTGCTTCTCATGAATTTAGAACTCCGCTCGGCATTATATCGTCTTCGGCAAATCTTTTGAGTAAATACAATAAAATCGGAAATGTGCAAAAACAAGAGGAACACATCCAAACGATTTTAGAAAATGTAAAAACGCTCACCGCACTTTTGGAAGAATCCTTGAGTATGAGCAAATTGGACGAAAATGCTATAGACAGACCTCTGAATTTTTATCTTTCAAAGGTTATGCAAGAAATAAAAGAAAGTCTGTAAGTTGATAATGCGTAAAAAATCCCCAAAAACATGCAAAAAATATTGCTCATAGAAGACGATGACCAGTTGCGGAGAAATACCGCCGAAATACTCGAATTGTCTAATTATGAGGTTTACACCGCCGAAAATGGAAAAATTGGAGTTGAAAAAGCCTTGCAATGCCAACCCGATTTGGTAATTTGTGATTTGATGATGCCAGTATTGGACGGCTATGGTGTGCTGAAGGTTCTACATAAAAATCCTACGTTAAATAGTATACCCGTGATTTTGTTGACGGCAAAGTCAGAAAGAGGAGACTTTAGGAAGGGCATGGAATTAGGCGCTGATGATTATTTGACTAAGCCCTTCGATGAGGTAGAATTGATTTCAGCCATAGAGACTCGTTTAAGCAAAGTAGAACATCAGCAGCAAGGTGTAGCGCAGCTTGTTCCAGTTGAGGAGGTACAGATGAGCAGCAATTTTAACTATGCTTATCTTACCGAAGGTTTACAACAATTGCTCGAAGATAAACGCCCACATCATTACAAAAAGAAATCGGTGATATATGCCGAAGGCGATGATGCTACACGTTTGTATTATGTTCAGTCAGGTAAAATTAAGGTGATTTTGCAAAATAATGAAGGTAAAGAACTCGTAACTGGCCTTTATAAAATAGGCGATTTTGTAGGAATTCAGGCTTTGTTGAGTGGTAGTACGTATGCCGAAACAGCAGTAGCTTTGGAGGAAACAGAATTGCTATATGTGCCTAAAGACTTGTTTTTACAAGCTATCCATCAAAACCGCGCCATGGCCAATGGGCTGATTCAATGGATGGCGCAAGAAATTATTCAACAAGAAAAGTATCTGTTGGGATTGGCCTATAATTCTTTGAGAAAAAGGGTAGCAGAATCGCTGGTGTTTTATGCCAAACATATTCACCCTGATCAAACAAGCGATATTGTGGTACAGTTATCAAGAGAGGATTTGGCTTCAATTGCAGGTACAGCTACCGAGTCGCTGATAAGAACACTTTCAGATTTTAAACAGGAAGGGTTAATTGAAATAACATCAGGAAAAGTAATAATCCTAGATTTATTGAAAATACAGCATTTGAAGTACTAAAGGAGCTTTAGGCTTTTAGCGGAAGGCATTAGGTAAAGTGATTCTGTTGTTGGCAAAAAACAAAAATGCGGTCCAAATTGTTTTTCGACCGCATTTTTGATTTTATATTTCAAAATGACACCATTTTAGCCGCAAGCATTGCGTCTTTACGACAGAGACATTTAATAAAATCACTCATTCAAACAATCACCATTCACTCAATATCCTAGTGTACATCCGAGCCGCCTGTTACGCTCTTTTTCACAACTCTGGCGTTGCCTGAAATATATACATCTGAGCCACCTGTAGCAGAGATACTAATTTCTTTTTCGGCCCAAACATAAGCGTCAGACCCTCCTGTTGCCGACACGCTACAAAAACTAGAACGTAGTTTGTTGGCTTTCAAATCACTTCCTCCTGTTGAGCTTGCTTTCAAAACAGTGGTATTGCCAATTAGCGTGACATCCGAGCCTCCTGTTGTGCTACAGTCAATTTCGTCGGCGTCTATTTCTAATTTAACATCTGAGCCACCCGTTGCACGAATGGTAAGTTTAATCAATTCGAGTTTCTTTTCTGAATAAACATCCGAGCCTCCCGTTGCTGATAGTGAGTTTAAGTCTTTTACGGTCACGTAGGCTTTTACGGGTTTATTGTTCCACTTGAACCAACCCCATTTTGAGTTTTCGATATAGATGCGGATGATGCCGCCATTGTTATCTACTCTAATATCATCTTGACGATCTTCGGCTGCATTAATACTAACCGACTCGCTAGAGCCTTGTGAGAGGTATAAATCAATTCCGCCCGAAATTTGAATACCTTTAAATGAGCCTACATTACGTTTTTGGGTTACTACTTGTGCCTGAGCAACAGTAATGCACGCAATTAATACAATAGAGACGAGGGAAAGAATCTTTTTCATAGTAAAACCTTTGTTTAATGACAGTATATTTGATAACTATTAGATGCAGGGCATATCCTAAAGGTTGCATCTACAAAAGATTATTCTCCAAGGATTTAAGAAGGAAAAGAAATTTTCCCCATTGTCACCGAAGGAATTCCTCTGCGAGTCCCAAAGTCTGACTCGCCTCCAGCTACGGTTTCGTTGGCCAGAATGGCAAATAATACAGCTTCTTTGGCATCACCATTGATACCCAGTTCATTGGTTTTGGCAAATTTGGCAGGAATAAGTTCTTGAAGCCATTCCATTAGCAAAGGGTTGTGCATTCCTCCACCCGAAGTATAAACTGTGAAGTCGGAAAGATTAAATAAATTAAGCGAATGCACTGCTTCGGCAATCGTCTCTGCACTAAATCGTGTGAGGGTAGCCAATAAATCATGACTCGGAATATGTAGCGTGTCACTTATTTCTTGCGCACGATATACATAAGCTTTGCTAAATAATTCGGGTCCTGTAGTTTTTGGAAAAGGTTTTTTGAAAAAATCATCTTCCTTCAAAGCATCTAATAAAGCTTGATTGACCACCCCTTGTTTTGCCAAAAGAGCATCTTTGTCATAAGCCATATCAGGATAGAAGGTTCTGGTAAAAGCATCGAGCAAGGTATTGCCTGTACCAGTATCGGTTACAAAAACCTCTTCAGGATTCATATTGGCAGGCAAATAGGTAAAGTTGGCAATGCCACCCATATTGAGCATAATGCGATTTTCGCCTTTTTTACCAAAAATAAAATAGTCGCCATACACAGCCAATGGCGCACCTTCGCCACCTGCGGCTACGTGCTTTTGTCTAAAATCAGCGATGGTAATAATGCCCGTGTTGACCGCTATATGGTCGCCATCTCCAATTTGAAGGGTTGCATTGGGAAATTTTTCGATACCATGCAAAATTTTTGGCGCGTGCATCACTGTTTGTCCATGCGAAGCAATCAAGTCAACGTCTTGGGCTGAAACATTCCATTTTTGGAGGCATTCCAAAATCATATTGGCATGCAATACACCAATCCATTCGTTGAGCATCGCCAGATGTGGGAAGTTGATGGTTTCTTTGGCAAAAACCTGACGAATTTCTTCTTTAATATCTTCGGTGTATGGAATGGTATCAAAATCTAATAATTTGACTTCTGTACTCTCGCCCGCACCCGAAATCTCGCAAAGAGCCACATCAAGCCCATCCATCGACGTTCCCGACATCAAACCAATAATTTTACGAGAAGGTTTTTGGGCAATTTGATAAAGAGATTGAAGGTTTTTGTTCATGAGGTCGCTTTTTGTTGATGATTTTCAAATTTACGAAGTTGGAATGTATTTAGTGTATCAACGTGAGGTTTTGTTTTTTAACTAAAAAAACGGACGGAGGTAAGTGGGCACAATTAAATTTAACCCTTTAGCTTTCGGCTTTCAGCTTTGGGTATTGAGCAAAACATATCTGTGGTTATTAAAAACTATCGCCTAATGCCTGGCAAATTAAAGCTTTAGGCTATATGCCGTAAGCATTAGGCAAAAATGTATTGATGATTTTGTGTAATTACTTTCGCTTATTAAGTAAT
>NZ_JBMLSD010000157.1:0-1024 GCF_049240685.1 Flectobacillus sp. | reverse complement strand
GCCTACTGCCTAATTCCAACGGCTTACCACCTGGGGCAACAAACCGAATTCTCGCACTGGGCGATTGTATCTACTTGAGTCAAACCTTCAAATCCCGAGAGGGTGCGATTTTGTTTGCATCCTCTAGGATTTCCTTCTTTATTTTGTACAATTCTACAACAAATATCCAAAGCATACCGTTATCAAATTATGATGATAAACCATTGACTATAAAAAAGTGAGTCTGTAAAACCTTGTTCTACAGAATTGCACCTTTCTATTAGCTTTAGAATCATATTTTTTCTGTAAAAGGGTAAACATTTCGCTCCATAAATTTTTTAAAAGGCTTGGCATTTGTTAATTTAACGTTTTGTTAATATTACAACGGATGATAAACCTTAAATTTGTCTATTCCACTATTTACAATGCCAGAATTTAATTTTAAACAATTTCACATTCGCTCAATGAATGCCTCTTCTGCGGAGGAAAGAGCTAGTATAAACCAAGAATTAAAGGATTTATATGCCTCTTTGGCACCAGAAGACCAAAAAGAATTTAATGAACAATTACAAACCTTTTTGGTAAAAGAAATGGGTCGTTTACGTTCTGATTATGAAGCAATTAAAGGTGGAATGCAAGAGTAAAATAGCAAGGTTTTCGTTAAGGTTTAATAGTATAACCTCTGAAAATTTATGCAACGACTAAGAAGAAAATATCGTAAACGCGGTGAAATAGGTTCTCTAGTCGAGAATCTTTTTTCATTTTTGGGTAATTTTATGAATACTAAACAAACACCAGAAGAAAAACGTCGTCTTGAAAAAGTCATAAATCGTTCCTATGACGTTATCGAAAAGTCGGATTATATTAGTAGAGATTTGAGTTGGCTGAAATTCGATGAAAGGGTATTAGACCAAGCACGAGACCCAAGAAGAAATGTGTTTGACCGACTGAAATTTTTGGCGATTACGGCATCAAATCTTGACGAGTTTTTTTCGATTAGGGTTGGTTCGTTGTATAATTATATCGACTTTGGTAAAGAGCGTAG
>NZ_JBMLSD010000156.1:0-8463 GCF_049240685.1 Flectobacillus sp. | reverse complement strand
CGCTCTTTTCGTCAAAGCCAGCCAGCACATCGCCTGTGATGTGCTGACTAGTGTAAATAAACTTACGCATCCTGTTTTTCTTCGATTAACTCAACTTGTCCGTAGCTCGAAAAATTCAAATCTATACGCTCCCAAGCACCATTTGCATTTTTAGCCTGAAATTCGAAATAGTACTTTGAAGAAGTAATCTGAAAACTCTTTTTAAGCAACTCGCAACCTTTTTTCCAGTCCTCGTCCTCAAACTTATCTTCGAAGGATAAGATTTCTAATACTCTGCTGTATTCAAGCTTACCTTTTTTGCGCTCTAGGAGCTTCACAATAATATCGTAGAAGTCCTGTGAAATATGCTTAATCGAACGCTCCAAAAAGCCTCTAATATGCTCTTCAGCAAGGTTGGCCAACTCGTTATATTCACCAATCTTCTTCTTATGCAAAATCACCTTACAATCAAGGTCATTGTTCATGATACTAAAACCTCCCTGCGAGTTCTTTCTAAGGTCTCCAAAGTCTCTCATCAAGTCTCTGAAGGTCATAATATTTGCTATCATGTCGGCATGATACTGCTTCATGAGGGCTTCCATAGTACGAGCCTTAGCCACAAACTCATTCACCATCTGATTTCGAAGGTCTTCGTAGGCTTTGTACTTCTCCTCTTCCTGTGCTTTAGTTTCCTTCTCCAATAGCTTTGCGGCTGCAATCAATTCTCTTTTTTGCTCTTCTGTAAGAGCGCTCAAATTTTGTGTATTGTACATTGTAAGAAAAAATTATAAGTGAAATAATAAATTATGAATGCCCATACAATCACCGATAACACGCTAATTAGTATCAAGGCTAGTTTTTCGATTTTCTTTCGCATCGGATAAATACTTGTGAGCCGTAGGTTGTCTTATCTATGTTCTTGTTTTCTTCGTCCGAAAGTAGTCTGGTACTAATCTCCTCAAACTCCACATCTATAATCTTTATCGACTCCCAGTAATCTTCCTTCAGCTTTACTTTATGCTCTTCAAACTCTCTTCGTAAGGCTGTTCCCAGCTTTCGAGGCATTTTATGTATCATCCATTTTTACCGCCCTCCTTACGGCCTTTGCTCTATCTTTTAGGGCGTTTTCGGCTGCATTCCTAATCTTGAATAGCGTCTGCAAATCAAAGCTGTTCAAATCGCCCTTAAAGTGTTTTTCAACCCATTTTAAACATACCCCCAAGGCTTCTTTTTTCTGCTGTTCGGTCTTTGCGCCTTCCATCAAATAAAACCTTGAAATAATATAGCGCCTTACGCCCTGTCGTGGGTCTTTGGGCTTTTCTGCTACTGTTTGTTTTTCGCTTGGTAGCTTGGTCTTTAGGTGCTTTATTAGCTCTATGGCCTGATACTCTTTTAGCTCTTTGGCGCTGTCTGTAAGCCCTTCCGAAAAACTATATATCAAACTTGCTTTTTGCTCCATCAGCCCCGTTTGATTTAGTAGGGCGTGTAGTTGTCTGTTAGTACTTAATTTCATGTTTTGCGTTCTAATAGATCATACATCAATTCACAAAATCGTCTGTCATCAAATCTCCCAAGCTTTATGCTCTTATAGTGTTCTACTCCCACTATCAAGGCATATCGTTTGTCTATCTCCACATCGTCATATACCCATTCCATCAGAAACAAGTCCCAGAAGTTTGTTTTGGTAGCTATATCCATTGCTTGCCAGCCAAACCAATTTTCTAAGAATCGGCATCCGACTTCTACCTGAAACCAAAACATTTCTTCTTTGCTTATGCCTATGGTCTCTCTTAGTAGTATGCTTTTCTCTTTTGCTTCTAGTATTTTACTGCTCATGGTCTATGTCTGGATTTTCGCCCCAATAAAGCTTTGCTTTTTCTTCGTCTATGGTATATGTACCTCCGTCGCCCAATCGTCCCGATACTATGGCTTTTAGCCCTTTTATTCTTACAATACTTTTTGCAGCTCTTTGGCAGGCTTTTGCTAGGCTAGGATAGGGCTCATTTCGCTCTTCGTGTGCCAAAAAAATAAACAGCTTCGATGGGAACTCTACCGTCAATTCCTTAAAGGTTGTATTGTTTAGCTCGCTCCGATAAAAGTCTATGTTGTCAATCATTATCACCTCTGGGCTTCCTCTTTTCCGTAGCATTGCTTTCAAGGCCTCTAGCGTCAGGTATTCCGTAAAATTCAGGTTCTTGTCATTTGGGGTTATTCCTGCTCGCTTTATGGCTTTCACAAACTCTTTGTCTAGTCCTTCTTCTGCCGATATGTACAATAGCTTCTTTACCAGTGTTGCTAAGAATTTCGCTAGCATGAGCGCAAAGCTCGTTTTGCCGTTTTTACTTTTGCCGTATATCAGCCAGACTCCTGTACAGCTTGGAGCCTTCCCAAATGCCAGACTCCAAGGCTCCAAAAAAACAAAGCTTCTATGCTTTATCTTAAAAATATTCCCTACTGTCAAAGCTTTCATTATACCTCCTTCTGTGTTAGTATCATTACTGCCTCTAGTCTTCTAAGCCCACCAATATTTCCATTGGCATCTATCGTAATACAGCGGTTTACTACTTGGTTCTTCATCGACTTGTCTGTAAGGTTTACTGATGCTACAGCCGTCACAAGATTTTTATAGAACTGTAGTCGCTCCTGATTACCATTTGGTACGACTGACGAGAAGTTTTCAGAGTATCTCGAAAACAGCTCTCTAAACCCTACCTTCTTCGACGAAATACCTCTGTTTATTTTCTCCTTCAGTCCATCAGCCCCGATCATGTACCAGCCACAGGCATTCTCAGTACCATTCCAAAACTCTTTCAAATCAAGTAGCGCATTGTATTCCAAGTCTCCAGCTTCGTCTACTATTACAATCGGGTTTGGAAGCATTTTCAAGTAGTGTTTTATGTTAGCCTTCATCTCTAGGTATTTCCCGCTCTCTAAGCCAATTGTACGGGCTAGCAGTCGTACAAATGCCTGCTTGGTCTTTGCCTGACTGGCATCCACATAAAAACAGTTCTTTAGCGTTCGGCTCAGGTATTTGGCTGCGTAGGTTTTACCTATACCGCATTCGTCCACAAATATCATCCCCTTGGCATACTCTTGGCAAAACACTATATCTTGTTCTATCACCTCAAACACCTCTGTCTTTACCATCTTCCACACTCGGTCTTTTAGGCTTACTTCCAGCTCTCTGCCTATGTTGAGCCACTGGTTATCTCTTAGTAGCCCATCTATTTCGTTATTCTTAAGCCTACTATATACCGAGTTGTTTATACCCCATTGTTTCGCAAATGCGCTGTCCGAGCCATCAAAGTTTTTTCTAATCTCCAACAACTTCGACAATACTTTCTCTTTGTATTCTTTAGTGATCTGTAGCATGTTATTCTTTAGTTAGGTTTACTCTTACTGTGGTCTTTAGGGTTCCGTTGTGGCTCTCTATCATTACCGAGCCACCGTTTGCCATATATGGCAGGTTTCGGAATACTTTTTTGAGGCTATTCACTTTTTGCTTCAATACCCTCTCTTTGTTGCTTATCGGTCTCATAGCTTTGCTCTTCGTAATGGTTTATTAGTTCCTCTTCGTTTTCGCAATACTGTTCGTACACATAGTTGTAGAATCTCATAGCTGTCATCATCCCAAATCCCTCAAACACCGCTATCGTTTCTTCGTCTGTGTCTTTTCTATCGTGTATCTCTACATAGGTAGAGTCCAACCAAACAGATGACTTTATTGATACCCTCGTTCCTCCCAGCACATCTATCATCACTAGCTCAAATAGCACCTGTTGCCCGTTGGGTAGTTCAAATACCTTCGCAAACTCTTTCATAGTGTCCAGCGTGAAGCGTCTATTTGCTCTATCATCATCAGCTCTCTATTCAGCTCGGCTCTATAATCTAAAATCAGGTCTTTCTCTGCTTGTACACTCGCCCTTTCGCTTGCTTCTGTTAGCTCTACCATCTTCTTTCTGAGTATATTCAAGGCTAAACTTTTTTGCTGAGGCAATAGCTTCCTTCTTTTGCGTAGGTACATCACATCACCTACGCAACTGCTTGTAGTTAATTCCATATTGGTTGTGGGGTTAAAATCTGTCTAACAACGATTTCTTTTTACGGTGTACTATCTGTTCTTCTTCAGTTGGCCACGGCAACTCTTCTGCTATTGTTACTTCTTCTTCTGTAGTTGCTGTTCGCTTTATAATCGTCAGTTTTTTGATGTTCTGAGCCTGTTTTCTTCCAAAGTCCGTCACTGTGTTAGCATATAGCTTCATTAGTTTCTGGTTCTCAAAATCCTGCTCTGTTCTCTCAAAAAACGCCCTGTTGTAACGTGGTACTGGTACTAGCTCACATACATAACGGTCTTTTATGTACGCATACGCCTTTATTACGTTACCCTCTTTGTCGTCTAGCCATCTTACAGTAAGCTTTTTGCCTTCTACATTTTTCATTGTAGCTATTAGCTTTTCGCCTACTGCTAATTCTCCTTCTTGTCCTATACACCATTCTTGGCCATTCAGCTCTATGTACCCAACTCTACAGCTTGTTTGGGTTACTTTACCCATTACACTTAGTATGCCGTCCCAGTTGTACGATAAGTCGTCTCTTTGGTTCTCCAAAAACACTTCCCATCTGGTTTTGCCTTTTACCTCAGGATGCTCCATATTATTCCATTCTTGCATCCGTCTTATCGTTAGCTCTACTATGGCTTTGTACTCCAAGTGTATCGGTGTTTCAGTCTTGGCCTGATTGGCTTCATTCCTTGCAAATGGTCTTCCTTGCCAGCCTTCTTCTTCTTTCTCTAATCCGTAGCGTATCTTTCTGAAGTACTGTTCTATTTTCTTACCTGTCGAGTTATTGCGTTCTATTCGCACTTTCCGAAATAGCATATCTTCTTGCAAAACACTATTCTTCAAACTACTATTTAGTGCGCTTTCGCATTCTATTTCCAGTGGCAACCCTACTCCATAGCTCACATAATCCCGTACCATGTTTCTATAAAAATCATTAATGATACCTTTCTTATCCTTGCTATACACATACGTTGTCCATGCTTCCGATGCCAAGTCTATCCCAATATAAAACCATACTCTCGACCCATCTGGCAGTATAAAAGGAGGGTTCCTATCATCTACCGATATTATACTTCCAGCTCGTTGAGGTTTGTCCAATCGGTGGGTTATTCTATACTTGTTCATGTATCGTTGTCGGTCTCCAGCTCTTACTTTGTGGTTCGATATTCTATGTTCCCATTTGTTCAAGTACGCTGTTATGATTCTTTCTTCTAGTGGCGGATACTTCAACGGGTTCAATACCTCTGCTGTTTCATTATCAATCACCTCAATTTCTTTCATCAAAAACTTCACATACTGTCTTGCCACACTGGTAGGGCTTGGTTTTAGCCTAGTTCCCGCAAACAACCCATTCAGTACCTCTATTACATCCGCTGTCACTTTCAAGGCATTGGTATTGTTATGCTTTTTCGAAATCAGCGAAATATACCCTTCAGCCTCAAACCGCTTCAAACTATCAGCAAATCTCCTCTCGTTATTTGGCAATGTATGACTATACCCATGTTTCATTTCCTGAATCTTCTTATAGTTCATAACATCTACCCAAATCGTCTGTGGTACACCTCTAAGGCTTCCACCTCGCCCCAGCCTTTCGTGTTCTCTTGCGCTTCTTAGCATTTTGGCCGCTATCAGCGTACTTGCATTCATCGTGTACTCTTTTATATACTTGTTGTCGAGTCCACGCCCATTTTCAAACCGATACTTCGAAAAAAATGTGTTTGCATCATCATTAATCGAAAAAAACTTATCCATCCAGCACGTCACCTTTCTTGGATCACCAAGCTCGTCTTGGATATGTTTGTCAAGCGAATCGAAGTCAATCAGCAGTTCTCTACCATTCCCGCCAGATTGAAGCTTTTTTATGCCGTAAGATTGATTTTTATAGCGTTGTACTGTGCTTTTTAAAACATCAATGTTTTTGTAGTATTTTGGAATAAGTTCCCAAGTCCTAACGGCAATCTTATCATCTTTCCACGCTATCGGCATCTATAGACTCTATTCGTTTTTCAAAATCTGTTTTTCTTGTAGAAATTAATGCCTTAGCTGCTTGCTCTAGTAAGAGGTTATTTCTTTTACCTCTAATAATTAAAGCCATGTGATTTTGTGAGACATTCATCTTTTTAGCAAGGTTGGCAATGTCCCCATGACGTAGATACTCTTTTCCTTCCATACTTTTTTGATTAGTTTTGTATTATGTTGTATTGTTTTGTATTGTTCGGTATAAAATTATACGCATTTTGCAAGCATTCCAAATTTTTTATAAAAAATATACTCAAAATGAGTACAAAAAATGATAAGTCATTGATAATCAATGATATTAAAAAGTACTACAAAATTGACTCAGACGCTGAGTTTGCTAGATTTCTAGGTATAAAACCTCAAACTTTAGCTTCTTGGAGGTCAAGAAATAGTATAGACTATGATTTACTGTCCTCAGTTTGCGTAGATATAAATATGAATTGGGTTATTACAGGAGAGGGATATATGCTAAATGCGGACATACCGAATACTCAATTTGAAGTACCGAATACTCAATTCCAGTCCCAAGCAAGAAATATATTTGATGAAGCAGAATTTATAGGATATGTCAATGAAGAAGACACCATTTATTCCAATGGCAATAATGATTTTATTGACATGGGCAATGGCTATTACCAAATGATGGTCCCACTTATCGAAGACTACGCTTACGCTGGTTATCTTTCGGGTTATTCAGACGAAAAATATTTAGGAGATTTACCACGGTTTCCAATCATTGTTCAAAAACAGCATAAAGGATCATACCGTAGTATCAGAGTCAAAGGCGACTCTATGGACGACAACACCAAGCATGCAATTTGTTCGGGCGATGTAGTTGTAGGGCGAAAAATTGAAAAAGACTACTGGAAATCAAAAATACACTATACCACATGGCCAAACTTTATCATTGTACACGAAGACGGTATAGTGATCAAAAGCATAATAGATCACGACGTAGAAAAAGGCACGATAACTTGTCGTAGTCTCAATCCAGACAAAGACTTTTATCCCGACTTTAAACTTCATTTAAACAACGTTTACGAGTTATATAATATAGTTCAAATCATAAGGTTAAACTTTTAAAAAATGGAAAATTTTACACATTGCCCAAACTGTGATACTAACCTCAAACCAAATAGGTTTAACACTGTAGTTCTATGCTCTGAAACCAAAGCAGCCCTTATAAATGAATATCTTGGTAAAACATCTTTAAGGTATTGTGAGAAATGTGGGAGAGCTGACTATACTAAAGCATATAACATGTACATTCAGGAAAAAAATGATACAATAAATAAGCTTTCAGTTTTAATACATCAGGTTCCAATTATCACAATAAATTCACCTTTTAACTGGGAATATGATGTTATTGATATTATTACTTCACAATCAGTTATGGGTACTGGTGTTTTAACTGAAATTTCCTCTTCATTTTCAGACCTATTTGGAGCTAAGTCTGAATCACTATCTCAAAAATTAAAAGATGGTGAGAACTTTTGTAAAGCTCAATTAAGAAAACAGGCTATTGAACTTGGTGCAAATGCTATTATAGCTACCGATATAGATTATTCAGAAGTAGGAGGAGCTAAAGCCATGCTTATGGTATGTATGTCTGGTACTGCTATCAAGCTGAAGAATATTCATGCTATTGGTAAAGAGCGTATGGATTCTATCAATGAACTTATTCAACTTAATAAAAGGATTGCCTCTTTACATAAATATGCAAACTTATCAAATGTACTGTAATACGCATTTTGCGTACGTATTCATTTTGTTTATAAACTCTAAAAAGTGCCTCTATTTAAAAATAGGGCACTTTTTTTATTATTGTTCCACGATTTTTAATGTTTTTCGTGGTATGTTTCACGCTAAAATAAGTAATTAAGCTACTAATATTTGCATTTTCATATACCTTTAACTTACCTTAAATTACTAGCTTATGTTTACCCAACTGTTTACCCAACTGTTTATCCAACTCAAAAAACAGCTATTTTAAGGCATTTTAAAGGGGCTTTCAAGCTATTTTAAATCCAGTATAAAAGCCATTAAAATTACCCACAAAACACCAAGGCCACCAAACGCCAAAAACCCCTCAAAACAGCCCAAAATAAGCCATTTTAAGGGGTTTTTAGCCCATATATCACCACTAATATATACTATCCAAACAAATACCTGCCAAAGGTTCTACCGTACATATACATACTAAGTAATATCTTTACTTTATGTACATTTCGTTTTAAAAATCAAAAATCATCAAAATTCACTATAACTCACTACATATCAACAAATTAAACCATAAAAATTCGGCAAAAAATAATCACTACTCTTGTACATTTTGTTTTTCTGCCCATACATTTTGAATTTTAAAAGTATGCTTATGACCTATCTCTACATCAAAAAAGCGGTC
>NZ_JBMLSD010000155.1:11497-32038 GCF_049240685.1 Flectobacillus sp. | reverse complement strand
CTGCTACCAAACTGTCGCTCCTACGGAGCTTTTACAAGAATACTAAACGATTGTGTGGTAATGAGTTATACGATTAAAGCAAGTAAATCGATTGTTGTATCGTAGATTTTGAGAGTTTCAGTCATGTCGATCAAATTACATTTTATAGTTACCTTCACTCGATAATCGCCTTATCAGCAAACCCACACCCAATATCACAAATGGCAAACTTAAGAGTTGTCCCATGTTTAAGGACATTTGGTTTTCGAAGGAAACCTGATTTTCCTTAAAGAACTCTAAAAAGAATCTAGCAGTAAATACCAAAATGAGAAATAAGCCAAACATCACTCCAGACTTGCGAATGAGTTCTGTTTTTTGATAAATAAACCACAAAAACAAGAAGATGCACAGGTAAGTGACAGCCTCATACAATTGCGTTGGATGACGGGGAATAGTATCATCTTGTAAAAATATAACTCCCCAAGTTCCATCTGTTGGAACACCGTAAATTTCGGAATTCATTAAGTTTCCTAATCTGATAAAAGTACCTGCTATTGGCGCCGCAATGGCAACTCTATCAAGTACTTGCAATAAAGGAGTTTTGGATTTGATGCAGTAAAAAATGATTGAGAGTAAAACCCCAATAGTCCCACCATGGCTAGCCAAACCTTGAAAGCCAATATAGTGATAAGTGCCATCAATTTTTTTAAATGGAAGTATAATCTCCAATGGATGATTTAGGTAGTATTCTGGTTCATAGAACAGACAATGACCTAACCTTGCCCCCAAGACGGTGCCAAGAACAATATAAATCAGGAGCGTATCTAATTCTTCTATCGATTTGCCTTCATGTCGATATATTTTTTTGACAATTAAGAAGGCAATGGTTATCCCAAGTGCAAATAATATTCCGTAATATTTGATTGGGAATGTAGGTGTCAGCATAAAAATGACAGGGTCGATATTCCAATTAATGATAGGAGGCATGCTATAGGTATAGGTTAAATTTATAATTCTGTAATATTTCACAAGTTACATTATTACTTTATCTTGAACAAGGCTTAATGCAATCAAATTAATCCTTAAACAGTCTACTTGTTATTACGAAAAAACCAAATACCATTCAGAGAATCAGCTATTATTCACTAATTTTGCAAATTGAAGTAAAATTACCGAATCTCACCCTTGTTATGGATTCGAAAATATAGGATTGAAATGAAAAGGAAAATTGAAATTCTTGCGCCTGCCAAAAACCTTTATCAAGGTATGGCTGCGGTCAACGCTGGCGCAGACGCAGTATATATGGGAGCGCACCAATTTGGCGCACGTTCAAACGCCACCAACTCGGTGGAGGACGTGGCTGAAATGGTGAAATATGCCCACTTGTTCAAGGCTAAAGTCTTTGTGGTAATCAACACTATTTTGTATGATAATGAGTTAGAAGCTTGTCGTAAATTGATTTATGAATTGTACGATATTGGTGTCGATGCTTTGATTATTCAAGATATGGCTATCATGGAAATGGATTTGCCACCTATCGTTATCCATGCGAGTACGCAGGCAAACAACCGTGATGCTAATCATGTGAAGTTTTTGGCAGATGCAGGGATGAAGCGTGTGGTATTAGCCCGTGAGCTTAACCTCGACCAAATCCAAGAAATCCACAAGGCTACAGATGTTGAATTAGAGTTTTTTGTGGCTGGGGCACTTTGTGTGTCATTTAGCGGTAACTGTTATATGAGCGTCGCCAACGGCGAACGTAGTGCCAACCGTGGTTCTTGTGCTCAAAATTGTCGTTTGCCATACCGTTTGGAAGACGGAACAGGCAAAACCTTGATTGAAAACAGTCACTTGTTATCAATCAAAGATTTGGATTTGAGTGACCAATTACCAAATTTAATTGAAGCTGGTATTTCTTCATTCAAAATTGAAGGTCGTTTGAAGGATATTGTTTATGTAAAAAATAATACCTCTTTCTTACGTAAAAAGTTGGATGCTTTCTTGGAAGAAAACTCCGATAGATTCGAAAAAGCCTCTTCTGGTAGAACTTTCTATAACTTCGAACCAGAAATGGATAGAAGCTTCAACCGTGGATATACAGATTATTTCTTGAATAAAAGAAAAGAAAAAATTGGTTCATGGGAAAGTCCGAAATCGAAAGGTCAGTATATCGGTAAAGTGCTTGAAATCAAGGCAAACGGTTATGTCATCGAGAATTACGAGAAGTTGAATAATGGCGATGGTTTGTATTTCCAAAATGAAGCTGGAGAAGCTGATGGAGCGCAAATCAATATTATTTTTAACAATATTGTTATTCCAAATACTTTCAAACCATTGGCGATTGGTACTGAGATTTACAGAAACTCAGATGCTGAATTCAATAAAATGGTGGAGAAAGAAAACAGTGCTGTCCGCAAAATTGGCGTAAAATTGGAATTTACCGAAACAGAAACTGGATTCCAATTATTGGCCATCGACGAAGACGGTCACCAGTCTGTTGGAACCATTGAAGTAGCTAAAGAATTGGCGAAAAGTCAAGATTCTGTGATTCCAAACATTAAAAAGAACCTAGCCAAAACGGGCAACACACCATTTATTGTTGACGAATTGGAAGTTGAGTTTTCTGAGAATTGGTTCTTGCCGATTTCAAAAGTAAACGAAATTAGAAGGGATGTGTTAGAGCGTTTGGTTGACATTCGTGTGAATGAATATCACAGAGAAGAGCATAAATTAGAAAAAACAACGCATCCTTATCCAGTTGAAAAACTAGATTTTATGTACAATGTTTCTAACAAAATGGCAAGAACATTTTATCAGAGACACGGCGTTACCGAAATCGAAAAAGCCTTTGAATTGCAATGGGACCCAGGCAAATCTCGTGTAATGACGACCAAGTATTGCGTAAAATATGAGCTAGGAAAATGTGCAAGATACCAACGCCAAACCATGGGCGAAAAATTGGTAGAACCATTAACCCTAAAACATGGCGAAGTAGAATACAAATTGAAATTCAACTGTAAACCATGCGAAATGGAAATTTGGGAAAAAGACGCCGAGCTCGAATACGAAGATGAAGACGAACAATTAGGCTATATTGCTAAGTGGTAGAGCATCATTTAGTGAGTTGTAGAGACGCAATATTTTGCGTCTAAAGATGAGTTTTAAAGCATCAAACATGAGTCATCCCTAATTTAGCGATTGAGTGATTGAGCGAATGAGTGATTATGTTAAAATTTAGATTCTCCTAGTAGAGACGCAATGCTTGCGTCTCGATGCATGCGTCTCAAACCAAGTAAATCCAGCATAATAGCCTCAAAAAAGGGGTCGGGAAATATATATTCCGACCCCTTTTTTATGAAAATTATTGAGGATAATCCCAATCTTAAAATTTGGGATGACTCATGTTTTGATGAGAAAGCAATTTGAATTTTTTCATCAAGGGTGAATAAATTCACCCGCTAATTGGAAAGCTTGAGTAGGAATGGATGATACAACTCAATCTAAGGCTAAATGTGTCTTAAGCACAACCAAAGGAATTAGCTACATGATTCTTTTATTCCAAAATGTGTTCATTTTGATATTGTCTGTATCTATTGTGGCGTGAATCGAAAAAATATCGCTTGCTAATCCTTTAGATAAATTTTCAGCCCAAAAGATAATGTCGTTGCCGTACATAGAAAGAACTGACTCTTCTTCGTCGAGTATTAAAAATCTATGTCCTAAATACGGTATAATTGGAGGTACATTTAGCGTATTGTCAGTTAAGTTGTTTTCCTTCAAAATCCATGCAATCTGTGATTTTATTGTATCAATATCGTCGGGATATGAATAAAAGGTTGTCCCAAATTCGATTTCTCCCTCACCAGCTTTATTGTTTATTCCTAGCTTATCAAGCCCATTCATTGTTCGAAAGTAATTCTTTAATGACTCAGAAAAAGTTAACCCTAATTTCTTCTGAAAATCTTCCAATTGAATTTCTGATAAACCTGTTTTCCATTTACTATCTTTTTGAATTTGCCACCCCCAGCAAGTATCTAGCTTAATATTCTCCCAGTATTTTTCACTTTCCTTTTTAATTAACTGATAACTGGCAATAGAGCAGTCCAAAGTATTAAATGTTTTGTTTGTCATAAGAGTTCTTTAGGTACTCTGTCTTGCTGACCCAATCAGCATAAAATCCAGTGTTGACAATAGTTTTTTAATGATGCTAATTAGATTCGAAATAGAAAATATCTCCAAATTTACCGTCACTTTTTCAAAAAAATGTGACGATTTGAAAAGCATACTATTTTCTCTCCTTAAGTTTTTCCCAAAGCAAATTTCTACTAGTTGAAAAACCTGTCTCATTATCCTTAGACACAATAACCTATAGTTTGGACTTTTTCTCCTCTTACTCTAATGACTTTATAGCTTTCAAAAAAGCGCTTTAATCGTTAGTCCTAAAAAAAATACTTTCCAATTCTCAGAATAGCATATCTTTGAAAGCCAAACAGAGTATATTTATCGATAATATAACTCAATGATTTTAGTGCTTCTTTAATAAGTCGATAACAGTTCCAATCAGCACAGGAAATATCCAAAATGTGATCATGCCTAAAAAATAAGCCGCTAAAACGGTTAGATAGTTAGCTATTTTTTTCTGGTCATAAAATTGTCCAATTGCCCAAACTGCGTACAGGATGCCAACAACACCTGCCACTGGCATTACAGCAAGGTGTGTAACTCCCTCAATAACTACAAAAATTGAAAAAATCAACATACCTATTCCCATCACAAAGCATAGCATGATGAGAATTTCGTAAAAATTATAATCATATTTTCTGAAGAACAATTTTAACCACAAAGCAATAAAAACGCCCATCATGATATTAGCATAGCCATAGTGGTCTTGCACCCATTTAACTATATTCCCAACAGCGCTATGGACTTCTCCTTCGGCTTCGTGATATTTAACATAACCATCTTCAACATGAAAGAAGTGGGTTAAAATGGTATAAATCAACGAGGTTATGATGATGAATATGATAGGTTTTACGAGTCGACTTCTGTTTTCGGAGAGATATTTACGGATATTTTGTCCGGGGTTTAGGATTAGTTCTCGAATTGTGTACAAAATTCCACGTTCAAAGTGCAAAACATGTTCAATTTCATGCATTATATAATTTCCATCAATTCGCTTGAGACTGGTTGGCTGTCCACACTCTGGACAAAACTTAGTAGTTACTTCGTTGTTACAGTTTTTACAGTTCATGTAATTTGTTTAATGTTTTGTAGTTGCTTTTATTTAAAACTTAAGTAGTCATTCAGAATAAGATTTAATTTATGTGTTTTAGGGAACAGGCAATAGGCACAAAGCAAAGAGTGTTAAAATGTTTTTTATTAATCACAGCCATGCTTTTTCCCATAGCCCACCGCCGAAAGCCGATACCTGAAAGCTTAAAGCACAATCTTAAACTTTATTTTGCGTACTAACTTTAACCATACGAGGCTAGCCACCGTTTTATTTTATCAATGGCAATTGTTTATTGTTGTCCAGTAAGTTTGTAATACATTCCTACTATTAATGATGCTATTACAAAAATTAGCCACCACATTCCCTTTTTAGTTTTACTGTCAATATTTTTGCTTTTTTGAACTTCATAGACTGAATATCCTAACATCGCAAGTAAAACGGTTCCAGAAATACCAACGATTATTTTGTCTTTTGAAATGTAAACTAAAGCCATTAAACCTATCAACAAAATAGAAAGTATTCCACGAAATTTTTGAAGATATGGCTCACTATTTTTTGTCGAAATTTGTTTTATGTTAGCTAATGCTTTTTCCAGTTTTTCGTAGTTGTCTATTTGAGAAGGAACACCAATGATATCTACAAAGGACTTTCCTTTAATTGTAAAACTTCCATTTGAATTTTTAATGATTTCGCTCACTTCTGCACTTTTAATAGTTATTGTCGGAGTATTGAGTTGCTCTCTTGTAATACCATTATCATCAATCCTTAGGCGATAGCTTTCGAAGATTTCTTTTTGTCTGTTAATACTACGATAAAGTCCAAATGCTAATGCTCCTAATATCATTGGGATTACGTATGGAAAAACGTTTACATTACTTTGCTGTTCGTTCGTGTTAAAATGGCTCAACAAAAGTCCACCAAATGCTGCTATTAGTGATATTGGTGTAGCTTTAAGAAGCATCATGTTTCTTATCTCTTTAAAGCCATCTTGTCTAATTTTGAATTGTTCCATGGTTGTGGTTTAAGGCTTACGATTATCTAACTACAATATAATCAAATTTTTAAAATGGTCGTCTAAGTATTATGTCTATAAAGCTAAGGAGTTAAGTTTATTCACCAACCGATATTTCAGCCACTCGTTTTGGGCTTACTATTTATGCTTGATTTTGCTTTTTTATATTGATATAGACTATTGTGAATGCTACACCTAAATAAGAATAAGGTATCTTGTAATTTTCAATTGTTTGCGCAAAAGTGCTACCTCTCGATAGGTTCAAACCTGCCCCAACAAGCAAATCAATTAACACAATAACCAAAAAAGTTAAAAGAGTATTGACATAGAGTTTTCTCTGTTTGAAGATGTTCATTTCTTTAGTTTTGTTTTATGTTAAGTTTGATTATCGATATTTGCCTCAGTTGATTGCGGCATGCCAAGGACTGAAAACCGAAAAGCTTGAGGAGTTAATGTTATCTGTTTATTTTGTTTGAGTGAAAAACTATTTTGTCGTTGCTAGGCTGTTAGCTTGGGCTGGGAAACTTTGTTTTGAAATCAAAAACTTTTTCGGTTGCACCAAATTTTTCAAGATAATCTAAATTAGCGACCGCCTCTTGTAACGTTGGGAATTGTCCTGCTGGCGTCCACCACATAGCGGTATATACTTTTCCGAAACGCTGAAACCATTCTTTTCTTCTTTTCAAAAAATCAGAATGTAAGGTTTTGTACATAAAATTTTCAAGAGCTTCAATACTTTCCCAGACAGAGACATTTACGATTATCTGTTCATCATCGTATGGATTGAGGCTGGTAGCATTATTACTATCGTCTCGGAGTCGCCAAACGAAGCCTTCACTACTTTCTGCGATTTTATTGATTAAATCTGAATTATCAACGAACTCTTTCATGATGGGGTCGTTGATATTGGTTCCTTTCATTCGTGCAATATTGATTTCGGCAATTTGATATTTCTTCATATTTTGATTTTTTAAGGTAATAATATTTTCAGCGCTTTATATGATATTCACAACTAATAATTCAGCAATTTTACTTAGTCCAGTACGAAGGATTTCATGTTGTCAGGAAACACTTATCTCATCAGCATTTTTTTAGTAGTGGCCACCCTTGAGGTTGCTATGTTGAGTTGGGCAACCGCAAGGGTGGCCAACTGCAATTTTATTTTAAAAACAAAACTTAATCCTTCTTACAGGCCTGATTTATACCTATCAATATTCAGAGTGATTTACTGCTAAAAATTGCCATTTGTTCCTATGTTTTGTAAGCATCTACGCAAAATAAATCTACATTTGGATAGTTTTAAAAAAGTGTCTTTTAGAACAATTTCTTTGCTGTTATGTTATTTGTTTCAATTGTTCTTTACCTTATTTTTATGGGATTGCTATTAAATTAACTACTAAAGAAATTTGATTATGTTAAAATCTTGCTTATATTATCACAACAAAGTACAAATTAAGCTAAATTTGCTTAATTTTTAATTATTACAAAGCATTAAATTGCTTAGGCGAATATGACAAAGTGTAGCCAAATATAGGTTTACATAAATAATTCAGCGCTCACAATTTATTACTTGTAATTAAGTATTTCCTTATTTTTTAGTTTTCCCAAAAACGTCTACCGCCACTAAACTCCAGAACCTTTGAAATCTCCCAAGCTTATTTAACGGTTCGGAAAGTTGTGTTATTCCTCTTAACTTTAATGGGTTTTGGGATAACCGGCCTTAATGTTGATTTTATGACAATACTTTTAAATTTGATTGCTATCGCAATCACTTTAGGAAGTCTAACAAAGGCTTTCACTCGACCTTACTCTATATCTAAAACTATTTGGGGAGTCATCCTATCTTTATGGGCTTGGTTTCTCATTATGAAAGTTTGTATCACTACTCATATCATTCAAGATTATCCCATCAGTGGATTGTTGTTGGTAGCTCGTCCTTTATATATCATTGGTCCTTATCTTTTGTACTTATTTATTGTAACGCAAAGAGAATATGTCTTTTCTGTTAAAACAGTTTTGATTCAGACGCTTCCATTTTTTGCTGTAGTTATCGACTTGATTCCTTTTTACACGATGCCATTCGAGCAGAAGCTTGAAATCATCGAGCATCTTGATGCAAAAGATTTATTTACCAAGACTTTTGGTTGGATACCTTTTGTTTGGATTCCCTACGCACAAAGTATACTTGGGCTTATCTATTTGATTTTGGTTTGGAATTTTGTTGTAAAGACGCAAAACTCTTTTATCAAAGAAAAACTTGTGCCTCAATGGGATGTGTTTTTTACGGTAGGATTCTTACTGCTCTATATTTCAAATGGTTATATGTATTTGTTAACTCATGAGTTGCTGAAGGAGGTGGATCAAGATACTTTTATGGACAAGGTGTCTATGATTCATTCCTTGATGACCTTTGTTCTTTTGGGGGCTTATTTTTTCATAAAAGACAGCTCATTACGAGTTTCTAATTCTTCGGTAGTTGAGGGATATCCTTTAGAGGAGTTAGAGGAACTGGCAAAAATCAGTACAACCAAAGTCGATAAAGAGCCAGATATTGTTCACATTCAGGATTTTGAGTTGATTAAGGGTGTTATGAATAAAAGTAAATCGTATCTCAACTATAAATTTACGATTTCTGAACTGGCCATGGAAGTTGGGATTCAACCTTATGCCATTTCAAATGCCATTAATACTGTAGCAAAAATGAACTATAATGATTTTATCAATAGCTACAGAATTAAGGCGTTTACCGAAAAAGTTGTTTCAAAAGAGTATCAAAACTACACAATTGAAGCCATTGCTAATGAATGTGGTTTTAAAAGTAAAAGTACTTTTTTTACTGCTTTCAAAAAACAAACAGGTCTAACTCCGAATCAATATCTCAAAAAACACGATATGGAACTGAAAGGCGATGAGTCTTAAAATCGGTTTGATAATCAGGCATTTGGCAAAATTGATTTTATTTCGCATCCAAAATCTGTTTGCCAAATGCCTGTAGCCGAAAGCTCGATTATTACTTTTCAAATTCAATGATATGTTCGGAGGCATATTCATCGTCTCCTGGTTTGATTCTTTTTACAAAAAATCTGGCTCTTTTTCCAAGTTTGAGACAAGTATTTTTGGCTTTGATATCCTCTGGAGTATTAAGTGGTTGAAGCGAAGGATACCATAAGATATAGCCAGGTTTACTGAAAACTAATTGCGGTTTTGTCCATTCTTGACTCTTAGAAGGTTTTTCAAAATTGGTATTCTTGTTAAAAGAAATGTAAACTTCGCTTCCTTGCCAAGATTTTCCGACCGATTTGGCCATCATCATTACCCAGCAATTCAAATAGGTATTCCAACTAACCGAGGGACCCCAATGATAACCAGCTTTAGGAGAGGAGGCTGGACCACCGCCTTGTGCAGAAGGTATCTGTAAGGAGGTAATAGGTTTTCCGATGCCGTTGTACGGAGCATTAAAGCCAATTCCATCCCATCTTTTTGCTTTACCTTGTGGCTTATCCAAATCTTTGAGTGCAATTCTTGCTACACTGATACACTGCCCTGCCTTTTCGATGCTAGGGTTGTAGGTATCTTCCGTGTATTTTCCTGCGTACCCGTACTCACCATAGAACAAATATAAAAAATCACCACTTGCTACAGCAGATGGGTCGCCAACGCCCCCTGCAAAGGTAGTGGATATATTATGAGGTTTGAGAATCATCCTGTCGTCGAGATCCTCAATGAAGATTCCTTTGTTTTCCCAAGACTTACCGCCGTCCAATGATTTCATGATTCCGATTCGACATACTGCCGCTGGACTGGTCTCGCCCGTTATGCCTTGAGGCCAGTTTTTAGATTGGTATCCTTCTTTGGTTTTGGAGTTGTAAGGTAAAGTTTGGGGATAATTTTCGTTGTGATATACGGCATACAGGGTTTTGCCCGAAGGGTCTTTGGGTGATTGGTAAACAGTTTCGAACCATACTGCACCATGCAAACCTACCTTTCCAACGCTTGCATTTTCAGGCATAATGGGATTATGAAAATTTTCTTTTGGACTACGAAATACTGCTTCGGCGTTGGCACCGTCGGCGTACTTTAAATCGCGTGCGTCGCCCCAGAGAGGATCTTCTCCATATTTTCCAGGGAAAATTCTAAACGTATCACCTACCCAAACCTCAGCCATATTACAATCCACAAATGAGTTGAAGGTGATTTTTTCGGCAGGAAGCAATTTGAATTTTGGTGAAAATTCTGCTTGAAATGCGCTTAGAAAGAAAATGCTAATCAGGAAAGTAAATGGTTTGATATAAGACTTTTTCATAGAAATTTAAGTTTTAGATAGTTTACAAAAAGTAATGTTTTAAGATAACTCTTTGAAGATTTAAAGAAAGAGATTTTTTAAATAAAAAGTAGAATTAGTTTTATTTTTTCGAGAAATCTTCTGAATTTTGTTAGGTTTTAGTGCTGAAAATGAGCCAAGTAATTTGAATATAACCTTCTGATTATGAATGTCTTCAAATACAGAATTAACTAATAACGTTTTGCTACTTATTTATTGAAAGCAAACACTAAATTCACCTTGCCGAAATATGACTACAAATATTTTTTAACACGTAAAAAACAACCTATTATGAAAACTTACCCATTTCTACTAAGCATTTCTTTGTTGCTTGTTGGAGCATCTTTCTCTTGTAAAAATGATGAGTCCAATGAATTAACACCTAATTCAAATTCAATTGAACTCTGTGGCGTCAAAAATCCTGTAAAAAATCTTACTTGGCTGTCTACCGAAATCCAAAAATTTGGAACGGGGGAGTCTTCCCAACGTTTAAACGGTGTGGTGTTGTACGAGTACAAAGGGGCAAATGTAGTGGAAGTTCAATGTGGACTTTGTTCTTCTACCAATATTCACCAATACAAATGCGATGGAACCTTATACGACTTTACCGACCCAAACATTTTTCAAGATTATATAAAAAATCGAAAAAAAATAGAGCTGATATTCGGAACAGAAATTTGGAAGTAATAACATGGGTTTTTGTTTTCATTTGAATTAAATACTGCGTTCTAGTATAAAGTACTTTCACGAAGTTTTTGAAATTTAGAAAAACCTGATTGACTTTACTACCTTTGTAATCATTTTGATACAATAGTAATCTCCCGAATGAAAAATCGCAGTATATTAATTCTTATTCTTGGTTTATTATCAGCCATTGGACCCTTTTCGATTGACACCTACCTCTCTGGTTTTCCGACCATTGCGAAGGATTTGGGCGTAACTGTCGACGAGGTTGCCTATTCTTTGTCTAGTTTCTTTATTGGTATTTCGGTAGGACAGCTAATTTACGGCCCTCTGCTCGATAGATTTGGACGTAAAAAGCCATTGATGATTGGTTTATCTATTTATCTGGTAGCCTCATTAGCTTGTGCTACTGCCAACTCTGTGGAGGTGCTTATTGCGGCTCGTTTTTTACAGGCCTTGGGTGCCTGTGTAGGAATGGTGGCGCCTCGTGCTATTGTGCGAGATATATTTCCTGTAGAAGAAACGGCAAAAATATTCTCCTTGCTGATGTTAATTTTGGGTGTATCGCCTATTATTGCACCAAGTGTAGGAAGTTATATGATTACTTTAATGGGTTGGCACAGTGTTTTTTATATGCAGTTTGGGTTGGGGGTAATCTTGTTTTTGTCTTGTTATTTTGCCTTACCTGAAAGTAAAAAACCTGATGAATCAATTTCTTTAAAGCCACGTGCCATTATTTTTTCATTTATTGATATCCTAAAAGTACCACAGTTTTATACGTATGCTTTTGCAGGGGCGTTGATTTCGGCTGGGGTATATGCCTATCTATCGGGTTCGCCTTTTGTATTTATGAAACTATTTGGGGTTTCTGAAAAGGAATATGGATGGATATTTGGCTTTTTGGCAGGTGGATTGATTGCAAGCAGCCAAGTGAATACTCTTTTACTAAAAAAATTTAGTAGTAGTCAGGTCGTGCGTGTCTCTTTGAGGATACAAACTTTAGTAGGTTTGACACTATGTTTGGTAAGTATCTTGGGATGGCTCAATTTATACAGCGCTTTGGGTTTAGTCTTTTTATTTTTATGCTGTCAGGGAATTAGTTATCCCAATTCTTCGGCCTTGTCTTTATATCCCTTTACTAAATCTATCGGTGGGGCATCGGCCTTGTTGGGTGCTTTACAAATGTGTTTTGGGTCCTTGGCCGCCGCCGCAGTCAGTATTTTGAGTAACGGAACCAGTATTCCCATGACGGCTGTGATGGCCGGTTGTGCTGTATTGGGACTTACTGTTTTTGCTATAGGGGTCTCTAAATTGAAACATGGATAGTTTCAATTCAAATTATTTAATGGTGAATGTAGAATTGTGAGTTAGGACTGCATAAAAGGTTTCAGTCAATTATTTTTATTATCCTTTGCGAAGTACAGACTCACAATTCATCATTCAAAACTCATCACTCAAAACTCCCTAGCTACTCAGTTTTTGGAGTTGTTGCTGAAACATTCGCTCGTATTTTTCAGCCTCTGGGGCTTTGGCATTTTTGAGGCTTTCAACAATAATTTGCATTTGGAAAAGGGCAATTTGTATATCTTGCTCGTTGCTCGCACTCCGATTTTTTCCATAGAAATCCAGCAGCTGATTATTACGATTCATCATCGTATTGGCGATTTCCATAGCGGAGTCATGGTCACCAATGGTTAAATACAAACTCACAAAACCTGCCGATACATGGTCGTAGGGAATAGAGTGGTCGGGCATAATGCGTTTGCAGTAATCCAAGGTATCTTTTGCTTTTTGGTATTTACCCTCATGAGCAAACTGACTCGCTAATCGTTGAAAGGATAATCTCCCCATCGTAGTTGGTAATTGATAAAACTCCGTATGATGATACACTTTAGGATTGTTAAGGTTTCTCCAGACCATTTTTTTTGTCAAATTCCGCTCTAAAACTTTTGTATTAACGATTCCTTCGGTAGCTCCTTCTATTTTTACAGGCATTAATCTATAAGCATAACCTTCCAATTGCATAAACTCCTTCATGTTGAGATAACTCGCTTTGCTGAGTGAGGTAGCAAAATAAATTGGGCGTTTCCAGCCATGAGCAGCATTTTGAGCAATAATGTCGAGCTGTACTAATTGCGGTTTCAAAATCCCAGAGGTACCAATCGACCAATTCATTTGATTCGTCAGCAATGGTTCGACGTCTTTTGGCACAAAACCTGCTTTTTTGATTGCATCCACATCGATCGGAATCGTAAGGTTTTCGCTAGGTAGCGTATTTATCGAAGAACCATCTTGCAATGGTACTTTAATCGCCTGATTGTCCTCTTTTACCAATTTGAGATACTCAATCAAATTGATACCACTTTTTACATTTGGGTTTTCGTAAAAAAGTATTTGGTCGTTGATGCCTTCTCGTAACAAGTCTTCGGAAATAGATACAGGCAAAGCTTCCGACTCGTAGGTTTTTCGCTTCATTTGCTCGATATACCAATCCGTTCCTAATAGCGAAAGATTACAAACTCGTACATCTGTACGGAAGCCTTCCACTTCTTGCACATACCAAAGTGGGAAAGTATCATTATCTCCAGCCGTAAACAAAATGGCATTTTTCTCACAAGAATTTAACAAATTTTTGGCAAAATCTACTTGTTGATAGCGATTACTTCTATCGTGGTCGTCATAGTTTTCTTGAATCAATATCACAGGAATCACGAGTGCTGCCAAACTTCCAATGCCAACCGAAAGTGCTGGTTGACGAAGCAATTTGTTCGCCCATTCAGTTAATTGTATAACGCCTAATCCAATCCAAATGCAGAAAAAGTAGAACGAACCCACATAAATATAATCTCGTTCACGAGGCTCGGTAGGAGGGGCGTTCAAGAAAATAACTAATCCTATTCCTGTCAATAAAAACATCAAAGTTGTGGTCAAAAAGTCTTTCTCGTTTCTTTTCATCAAAAAGAAGAAACCAATTAATCCCAAAATTAAAGGCAAGCCAAAGTAATTATTGTGAGATTTACTACGAGCTGAAAGAGCTGAATAAGGACTTTTGCTGATAAATGACATACCCGCATCTTGAACATCACTATCACGACCAATAAAATTCCATAGCATATAGCGCATATACATGTGCCCCATTTGGTGCACAAAGAAATAACGCAGGTTGTCTCCAAAACTAGGTTTTTGTTCAGGAGCCAGTCCTAGAATTTGGGCATATTGCTTTGGATATTGCTCCATCGGACTAAAATACACTCTCGGAAAGAGCATTTCTTGTCCTTTAGGGAAAATCAATTTTTGTCGGTAATCATAGATCTCATATTTGCCATTTGACATTTTATACTGAGGTTTTCCTCTTTCTACATTTTCAACCTCTGCCGTGTAAACGGGGCCATATAACAACGAACGCTCGCCATATTGTTCTCTTTTTAAATACTTTACAAAATTGAGAATATTACTAGGGTCATTTTCATTGAGTGGTGTATTGTAATTGGAACGAACCAAGGCCAAAGTGTAGGATAAATAACCAATCAAAACAAAACTCAAAGATAACAAAGCAACATTCAGATGTATTTTGTTTTTGAGAATCGAAAAGCGAATAGCACCAATAAGCACTCCTAAAAACAATATCAAAAATAGACTTACCCCAACGCCATAAGGCATACCGAGTCCGTTGGTAAATAATAATTCAAACTGAAAAGCCATCGATGGGATGCCAGGGATAATCAAAGAATTGATAACTCCTAATATTACCAAACCAACCAATAACGCCAGAAAACCTCCTTTATAACTTGGTTTATGATTTTTCTTGAAATAATAAAGCAATGCCAAAGCAGGAACAGTCACCAAATTGAGTAAGTGAACCCCAATTGATAAACCCACCAAATAGGCAATGAAAATCAACCATCTGTTTGCAGAAGCTTCATCTTCAATAAGTTCCCATTTGAAGGCTGCCCAAACGACAATCGCAGTAAAAAATGAGGACATTGCGTAAACCTCCGCCTCAACTGCCGAAAACCAAAAGGAATCTGAAAAGGCATACGCCAACGAACCAATTAGGCCTGCGCTTAGGAGTGTGTAAGTTTCACTTTTTGTTAAATCTGAAAACGGTTTTTGATAGGCTTTACGACCAATCAGCACAATAGTCCAGTGCATAAACAACACCGTTAGCGCACTCGTCAATACCGATAGCATATTTATCCAATAAGCTACTTTGGTGACATCAGCACCTGCAAATAATGAGAAAAACCTGCCAAGCAAAAGATACAAAGGCGCTCCGGGTGGATGAGGGACTTGTAATTTGTAAGCACAAGCGATAAACTCGCCACAGTCCCAAAAGGAGGCAGTGGGTTCTACCGTCGTTGCATATACGATAAAGGCAATAAGAAACACTGCCCAACCGATTCCGTTGTTGAGTTGTCGAAATGATATCATAGTATGTCGGACATTTTTGGGAGGCATTACCAAGGACAGAATATATCTTCAGCTCAAAGTAACACTTCCGAATAGATGATTATGTTTTGATGTTGAAAAATAGAAATAGAGGATTCTTGTGGTAGCTAGCATGTAAAAGTAATCCTTGATACAAAGGAAAATACATTTTTGTTATGTCCTGAAAATCAGGATTGTATTTAACACTATTTAACTTAAAATCATTTTAACATTTGAAAAACCTTCTGAATTTTTTAGGATTTATCGAAGGATAAAGTAATTAATGTGCCCAAAAGATTGTACTTAAACAATATTGTTTTTGACGTCTCTAATGAATTTCTGAAATCCGATAGATATGTCCAGATTTGTTGAATTATCTAGCGAACTTTGAGGTTAGCAAAGTATTATAATCTATCCAGAATAACTTAATTAATTGTTGACTGACAGCTATTCTTACTGCTTGTCAATCATTTTTGAAATCATGAAAAAACATTTTTTTCCCCTGTTCTTAGGTGGACTAGGTATCGGTACTACCGAATTTGTAGTAATGGGGATTTTGCCAGACATTGCCAACAATCTAGGCGTTAGTATTACCGACGCCGCTCATATTATTTCTTCTTATGCAGCGGGTGTAGTGGTTGGTGCACCCTTATTAGTATTGTTAGGAAGCAAGTATCCACCCAAAAAGATGCTTTTGTTCCTCATGGTAATTTTTACCATTTTCAACTCATTGTCTGCTTTAGCGCCTGATGCCACTACTTTGTTGTTTTTCAGATTTTTAGCGGGTTTGCCACATGGTGCCTTCTTCGGTATTGGTGCTGTAGTCGCAAGTCGTTTGGCTGATGAAGGCAAACAAGCTCAAGCTATCTCGACCATGTTTGCGGGTTTGACAATTGCGAATTTATTGTTGGTGCCTATTGGTACTTGGATTGGACATGAATATTTGTGGAGATATACCTTTGCCTTAGTGACTGTTATCGGACTAACCACCTTACTTTTCATTAATCTTTGGTTGCCAGCTTTACCATCCGACCGTAACGAGGGAGAAAGTACGATTTCACAGCTAGAACTTTTTAAGCGTGTAGATGCTTGGCTGGTAATTGTGATTACCTCTATCGGAACAGGAGGCTTGTTTACTTGGATTAGTTATATAGCGCCATTAATGACGGAAGTATCGCATTTCTCCGCAAGTAGCGTTTCTTGGATTATGGTTTTGGCGGGTTTTGGTATGGTGGTAGGAAATATCATCGGTGGAAAATTAGCAGATAAATTGCCAGCAGTTCAAGCTTGTTTGTGGTTATTAGTTGCGATGGCAGTGACATTATTAGGCATCCATTTCTTCTCAGAAAATAAAATTATCTCTTTGATATTGACATTCATCGCAGGCGCATTATCTATCTCATTGGCGGCGCCAATCCAAATCTTGATGATTAGTACCTCAAAAGGTGCCGAAATGTTGGGCTCTGCTGCCACGCAGGCGAGTTTCAATATCGGTAACTCTCTAGGTGCTTTCTTAGGCGGTTTACCTATTACGTATGGGTTTGGTTACAATACACCCGTTTTGGTAGGCATGGCAATGGCATTAGTGGGGGTATTTTTCTCTTTTGTGTTGAAAAAAAGATTATCTTATGCCGAATAAGTTGAAAATACAATTAGGTATTAGTGCTGAACTGTCCTTTATCCTTTCCTAAAATAGGTTGCTTTTTTGATTTAGAGAGTAGCATTAATGTTGCCAAAAAAGCTCCGTAGGAGCGAAAGTTTGGTAGCAGTAGTTTTGAAAATAACCTTTTTTTGAGCGCCGTAGGTGCGACAGAATTCAACTTAGTTTGAGTTCCTTCGCACCTACGGCGCTCTTTTTATGGGTCAACAAATAACTCAATACTACCAAACTGTCGCTCCTACGGAGCTGAGGGAAATATTGGAAATGTACCTACGATTTTTCTTATAAACAGACCTCATTTTACCAACTAATTGAATCATGTTGAAAATTTACTAAAGGAAAGGCAACCTATTTTAGGCAACAGTCACTACACAAGGAGTTTTAAATAACCAAAGACATACTTCTTCCAAAGCCCACCGCCGAAAGCCGATACCTGAAAGTCACTTCGTCCAAATCCGCTATAGATTACGCCCTAATTTTCTTTCGTTTTTTTATTTTTTTCTTTCCGAATCATTAAAAAGCATAATTTTGAAGTGAAAAATGAAAACAAATCGATTGAGGAGGCTTCTTGCTTCTTTGATTATTAAAAAGAATACCATGTCGGAAATTAAATTAGATAGCATTTCAGAAGCGATTGAAGCTATTCGTAGAGGCGAAATTATTATTGTAGCCGATGACGAAGACCGTGAGAATGAAGGAGATATGATTTGTGCTTCGGAGGCCATTACGCCAGAGTTAGTCAACTTTATGATTAAAGAAGGTCGTGGTTTGATGTGCGTAACCTTAACAGAAGATAGATGTGCCGAATTGGGCTTGAATATGATGGTGGGAAATAATACTTCCTCTCATGAAACCCCTTTTACGGTATCGGTAGATTTGCTGGGGCATGGTTGCACCACAGGTATTTCAGCGCCAGACCGTGCCAAAACGATTCAGGCATTGGTCGACGAAAATACAAAGCCAGAGGAGTTGGGCCGCCCGGGACATATTTTTCCCTTGAAAGCCAAAACGGAAGGTGTTTTACGTCGTACTGGACATACCGAAGCAGCGATGGATTTTGCTAAATTGGCAGGATTTAAGCCTTCGGGCGTACTAATTGAAGTTTTAAATGAAGATGGCACGATGGCTCGTTTGCCAGATTTAAGAAAAATTGCCGATAAGTTTAATCTTAAATTAGTCACTATCAAAGATTTAGTGGAGTATCGTCTTCAGACTGAATCATTGATTAAAAGAGAAATTGGCGTAGATATGCCAACGGATTGGGGACATTTTGATTTGATTGCTTTTCGTCAAAAAGATACAGGAGATACGCATTTGGCCTTAGTTAAAGGAACTTGGGAAAAAAATGAACCCGTATTAGTGCGTGTACATAAGTCTAATGTCGTTGGTGATATTTTCGGTTCAACGCTTTGTGATAGCGGTCAACAGTTGAAAAGTGCGATGCAATCCGTTGAAAATGAAGGAAAAGGCGTGATTTTGTATATGTTCCAAGATGGTAAAAGTGCCAACTTAATGAGTGATTTGAAAAAATACAAACTACAGGAAATGGGTGTCAATCAAAGTACTGAAATTACACCAAACGATGAGAGAGACTATGGAATTGGCGCACAAATTTTGAGAGATTTAGGTATTTCAAAAATCAAATTGCTGACCAATAATCCCAAAAAACGTGCAGCATTATTCGGTTACGGTCTCGAAATTGTAGAAACTGTAGCCTTGAGATAAAGGTTTTTTTAATCTACTGAATAAAATCTAATAAGTTTCATCAAAAAAGCGGTCGAAAAACAATTTTCGACCGCTTTTTTGATTCAGTTTCAAAACTGTTCAAAAAATAAGTCCAAGATTAAGTCTTGAACTAGTAGTAAAAAAGATTTTGTATTTCTTTCTTTTTAAGTAAATTTAGTTCGAAAAACCTTTGTATTGTTTTCTTTTTGTTTTGTTTTTATTTCGAATATAAAGATAAAGAATCATTTTGCAGGTTTTTCTATATTTTGACCCAAATTAATACAAAAAATATTTTCGTTTTGTTTCTTTTATTTGTTTTTGTTTTCTATTTTTGTTTCAAGATAAAAAAAAGAGCAAAATGAAGCTTAAAATTACCTAGACATTATGCTCCCAAATCAACGTAGAGAAAAAATTTTAGATTTATTAAAAGAAGATGGTTCGGCTAAAGTGGCTGACTTGGCTCGATTGTTTAAAGTAACAGAGGTTACAATTCGTCAGGATTTAGAAAAGCTGGAAGCCGAAGATTTAATCATAAAGGAACACGGTGGTGCTTACCTCAAAAATGTAGAAGATCAAGTAAAAAGTTTTTCTCTTGTTCATCAAGATAATTTAGATAAGAAAGAAAAAATTGCTGAAAAGTGCCTTGAATATATCGAATCAGGCGACACCATTATCTTAGACTCGGGAAGTACAACCACCGAGATTGCCAAAAAAATTAAACATTCAGGAATAAGAAACCTAACCATAATTACCAATGCTTTGAATATCGCCATGATGCTCGGTGCTGAGCCGAGTATCGAGGTCATTATGACAGGAGGGGAGTTTAAACCACCGACCTTGTCGCTAACAGGACAAAAAGCTGCCGATTTTTTCAAAGGCTTGAATGTGCAAAAACTGTTTTTAGCAACAGCGGGGATTTCTCTAAAATCAGGGCTGACTTACCCAAGTATCAGCGATTTAGTGGTAAAGAAAGCTATGATTGATGCCGCCGAGATAACTTATTTGGTAGCAGACAGCACCAAAATTGGTAAAAGCGCCTTAGCAAGCTTAGGAGCATTGAGTTTGATAGATTATATCATTACCGACGACGCCATTGAAGACAAACACAAAGAAGTTTTCAAAGATAATGAAATAGAGGTAATCATTGCTTAAAGACAAAGAGGTTTAACTAGCTTCTTTCACAAAGAATTTGAGATTAAAAAATATCAGGTATTTGCATTAAAACTATTTTTTAATGCCTGATATTCTTTTACCTAATTTTTCTAAAGTACTGATATTTAAAGTTTTACTTTTTGATTCAGTTTCAGGATTTCTAATTTAGGAAATGATGTAAAATACCATTATTACTTTTAAAAAGTGGCTTATACTTCCGAAATCCAACATCCGATATCCGAAATTGATAATAATTCACAACTTATAATTCATCACTCATACCTATACCTGGCTTTATTCAAATTTAACTTGAAATAGGATAGCATTTTATCCATAAAAACCATAAA
>NZ_JBMLSD010000155.1:0-11397 GCF_049240685.1 Flectobacillus sp. | reverse complement strand
CTTTATTCAAATTTAACTTGAAATAGGATAGCATTTTATCCATAAAAACCATAAAAATGACACTTGGTGTAATCATTGGAAACAGAGATTTTTTCCCAGACAGTTTAGTCGAAAAAGCAAGAACCGAAATTATTGAGGTATTCAACAGCCTTAAAATTAAGCCAATTTTGCTGGACACAAACGATACAAAATTGGGTGGTGTAGAGACTTTTAGAGAGGCTCAAAAATGTGCAGATTTGTTCAAAGCACATCGTGAAGAGATTGCAGGGATTTTGGTATTGCTTCCAAACTTCGGTGATGAAAAAGGAGTGGCAGATACCCTTAAATTAGCCAATCTCAACGTACCTGTTTTGATTCAGGCGTATCCTGATGATTTGAGCAAAATGAACGTAGTTAATCGCCGTGACTCGTGGTGTGGGAAAATTTCGGTTTGTAATAACCTTTATCAGTACGGCATTAAATACACCTTGACTAGCCAACACGTTTCTGCTCCTTCTGATCCAAACTTCCAAAGAGATTTACTAGATTTTGTGTCGGTTTGTCGAGTGGTAAAAGGTCTTAAAAGTGTTCGTATTGGTGCTATTGGCGCTCGTCCTGGGGCATTTAATACGGTTCGTTATTCTGAAAAAATCCTTCAAAGAAACGGGATAACAGTAACGACTTTTGACTTATCAGAAATTTTGGGACGTGCCAATAAATTAACAGGTAACGACGAAAAAGTAAAACAGCATTTGGAATCTATCAACGCTTATGCTTCAAAAGGTAGAACACCAAATGAAGCCATGATTCAGATTGCCAAATTAGACGTAGTTCTGAAAGAAATCATGGAAGAAAATGTACTAGATGCTACGGCAATTCAGTGCTGGACTTCTTTACAACAAAACTACGGTTGTAACGTGTGTACAAGCATGAGTATTATGTCCGAAAACATGTTGCCTTCGGCTTGTGAAGTAGATGTAACAGGAACGCTCTCGATGTATGCTATGCAATTGGCATCAGGCTCACCAAGTGCTTTGGTAGACTGGAATAATAATTATGCCAACGACGAAGACAAATGTGTGTTGTTCCACTGTGGTAACTGGGCAAAATCATTCTTGCCAGATATTCAAATTAGTAATGCTCCAATTTTAGGAACTTCGGTAGGAGTCGAAAATACCTATGGTGCCTTGGACGGTCGTACACCTGCTATGCCATTGACCTATGGAAGAATTAGTACCGATGACCCTAAAGGTATCATCAAAGCCTATATCGGAGAAGGGGAGTTGACCAACGACCCGCTAGAGACATTTGGTAACCGTGCCGTAGCGCAAATTCCTGATTTGCAGGGACTCATGAAATATATTTGCCGTAATGGTTTTGAACATCACGTAGTAATGAATGCTTCGAAAACAGCTACCATCTTGGAAGAAGCATTGGGCAATTACATGGGCTGGGAAATCTATAAGCACTAGAAAATATTTTCAATATCCAGATATGAGTAAGCTGAGTTTGATTTTTTCATTCGTCTTCTTTTTTGTGCAAACAGTTATTGCACAAAAGGCGGTGCCCGTAAAACCCCGTATTCTTGTCAGTACGGATATTGGAGGAACTGACCCAGATGATAATCAGTCTATGATTCACTTACTCATGTACAATGAATTGTTTGATATTGAAGGGCTGCTTTCATCGCCATCCTATGGAGACGGAAGCAAAGAAGAAATCCTTCGTACGATAGACCTTTACGAAAAAGATTTACCAAAACTCAAAAAACATAAACCTAATCTGGCAACCCCAGCCTATTTACGCTCGGTGGTAAAACAAGGACGACATGGAGCTGCGCCGTATAAAGGCTACGTTACCGCAACAGAAGGTTCGAACTGGATTATTAAATGCGCCCAGAAAAAAAGCAACAGACCTTTGTGGATTTTGGTTTGGGGAGGTTTGGAGGACTTAGCCCAGGCATTACACGATAAACCAGAAATTCAAAATAAGATAAAAGTATTTTTTATTGGTGGACCCAATAAGAAGTGGAGTGCCAATAGCTATGCTTACATTGCTAAAAACTTTCCGAATCTTTGGTTTATTGAATCAAATGCGTCTTACTACGGCTTTTTCTCTGATAATGTTCCAGATAGTTTAAATAATAAAAATTATTACAAAAACTACATTAAAGAAGCAGGATTTTTGGGCAAAGATTATAAAGCTAACCGTTACAAAGGTGTTCTTAAAATGGGGGATACCCCTTCATTGTTATACATGATGGATGGTAATCCCAACAATCCCATGAGAGAAAACTGGGGTGGTAGTTATGTGAAATTTAAGCATAGTCCAAGAGTACTATTTAACGGTAATACATCGATTAGGGATACAGTAACCGTATTTTCTATTGTTGAATTTATGTTTAAAGGACCTGTCGTTAATATTCCTCCTGATTCTGCTTGTCTGACTATGTCGGTAAAGTCTGAAATTGGTGAACAAAAATGGAACGGTTTTTACCTTGGAAACGGAAACTATGTGGTAAGATATTGCCCAAAACGCACTGAAACATTAACCTACAAAGTTACATCGACTATCAGTGGATTTAAAGAGCAAAACGGCACATTTGTAGTAAATAATATATGGCCAGGAAAACCTCATAAAACCGATTATCAGTTAGGAGCAAATTGGTATACAGATAAGTCAAACCCTGAATTGTACGATGATATTTGGCAGGGCGGTAAAACCGTGCTCAAATGGCGTAATGATGTATTGCTAGATTGGGCAAAACGCTGGAGTTGGCTTCGGTAAGTTAGTGGGCAAAATAAAATTTAATTTTTGAGCTTTCGGCTTTCGGCGGTGGGCTTTGGGAAAAATGTATGTGGTCTTTAAAAATATTTTAACTCTCTTTGCCTTATGCCTGTTGCCTTGTCCCTAAGATAATAAAATTTATTTTTTGAGCTTACGGCTTTCAGCTTTGGGCAATCGGCAAAAGAATATCCATCGTCAATAAAAAACATTTTAACACTCTTTGCCTTGTGCCTGTTGCCTGTTCCCCTAATACATAAATTGAATTTAACTATAAGGCTATCAGGAAAAGTATTCTAATAACTGATATACTGTCAACTTATAAATTTTTAAGACTGCCAAGATTAAACGATATTCATTTCAAGAAGCTTAAACACTATGAACATTAAAGAATTAGAAGAGAAATCTAAAGTATATCGCAAAAAGATTCTCAAATATATCTACAATGCGAAGGCAGGACATACAGGAGGAAGCCTCTCGATTATTGACATTTTGAATGTGCTTTATAACAAGGTATTGAATGTTTCTCCTGAAAATTTTAATTCATCCGAAAAAGACATTTATATCCAAAGTAAGGGTCATTGTGTGGAGGCTTTGTATGTTGTTTTAGCCGACAAAGGCTTTTTCCCTGAAGATGATTTATTGACGCTTTGTCAGTATCAATCGCCTTACATTGGTCACCCAACTAGGAAAATCAAGGGAATGGAGCAAAATACGGGCGGTCTTGGACATGGGTTATCTATTTGTTGCGGGAGTGCATTAGCAGCCAAAAAAGACCAATCAGACGTAAAAGTTTATACCGTTTTGGGCGATGGCGAAATGGCAGAAGGCTCAAACTGGGAGGCATTTATGTTTGCCGCACATTACAAACTTGATAACCTGTGTGCTATTTTGGATTATAACAAACTCCAAATTACCGCACCCAATGCCGAAGTTATGGGCTTGGAACCACTTGACGAGAAATTAGAAGCGTTCGGCTGGGCAGTTCGTCATGTAGACGGCAATGACGTAGAGGCCTTGGTGAATACCTTTGATGCACTTCCCTTTGAGTCAGGAAAACCTTCCTTTATCATTGCACATACGACCAAAGGAAAGGGCGTGAGTTATATGGAAAATGTCTTGAAATGGCATCATGGCGTACCAACAACCGAGCAATACGAGTTAGCCTTGGCGGAAATAGACAGTTAGTTGACGTATAGTAGAAGGAGTTAATGAGGCAGTTTCAACTATTGCAGATGTGGGATTTCTGATTTCGGAATAAAGTGTGTATGCCTTTATTGCTTGCAAAATATGAGCCCCAAAGTAGCTATGCTTCCGAAATACAATATTGGAAATCCGAAATAGTTAACGAACTCACCATTCAAAATATCAAACACATAATAAGTAAATTTATGGGTCAAGAAATAACCAATATTCCGAAAGGAGTAGGGCTTGCCAATTTGGAGGTCTTCGCTTCAACCTTGGAATCGCTCGCCCAAGCAGATAAAACCGTTTTTGCCGTTACCAGTGACTCAAGAGGCTCAGGTAAGTTAGTGGGATTTGGGCAAAAGCTTCCAGCACAAATTGTAGAAGTAGGTATTGCAGAACAAAACCTAGTTGGCGTAGCCACAGGTTTGGCGAGTATGCGTAAGAAAGTTTTTGCGGTTTCACCAGCTTGTTTTTTGACAGCAAGAGCTTTGGAGCAAATCAAAAATGACGTTTGCTATTCTGATAATCCAGTAAAACTTATTGGTATTTCAGCAGGTGTAAGTTATGGCGCTTTGGGTAGTACACACCATAGTTTGCACGACTATGCGGTGTTGAGAGCCATCAACAATATTACGATTATTGCACCAGCGGATAATTTCGAAACTGCGGAGGCTATTCGCCAAGCGGCTGCTATGGATTCGCCTGTTTATCTTCGTTTTGGAAAAAAGAATATGCCCGAAAAAATAGAAGAGATTGAGCATGCGACCAGCTTCGAAGTGGGCAAAGGGCGTGTAGTAAAAGAGGGCTCAGATTTGACATTTATTGCTACTGGCGAAGCTGTTTGGCCTTGTTTACAAGCCGCTCAAAAGTTGGCTGAGGAGCATCAAATTTCGGCTACAGTGGTAAGTATGCATACCATTAAACCCTTAGATCAAACACTGATTTTGCAATTAGCTTCTAAGAATACGCCAATAATTACCGTAGAGGAACATTCTGTTTATGGTGGACTTGGTGAGGCTGTAGGTTCGGTGCTTTTACAAAATGGTTGCCATAATAAGTTCAAAATCGTAGGCTTACCAGATGAGCATACCGTTTCGGGTTCTCAAGGCGAGATTTTTGAACATTATGGAATTTCAGCAAAAGGATTGTCACAATCAGCTTTAAACATTTTAGGCTAATATGAAAAAATACATCCTCATAACGGCATCGCTGATTTTTGGAGTTTTTCTGGTAGGTGCTTGTTCAAAAAGCCAGTCGAATGAAAAGAAAAAAGTAGCGGTAGTCATCTCTACGCTCAACAATCCTTGGTTTGTAATCTTGGCAGAATCTGCCGCCGAAAATGCCAGAAAGTTAGGTTATGAAGCCAAAATATTTGATTCTCAGAATAGTCCAGCCGTAGAGTCAGACAATTTTGAAAACCTTATTTCTTCTGAATTCGACGCTATTCTTTTCAACCCAACTGATGCTGATGGGTCGGTCTCGAATGTCCTTCGTGCCAAGTCTGCTGGTATTCCTGTATTTTGTATGGACCGTGAAATCAATAACGATGATGCTGCTACTAGCCAAATTTTGTCAGATAACTATTCTGGTTGTGTCGAGGTAGGCATTGAGTTTGTAAAAGCCTTGAAAGAAAAAGGTACGTATGTCGAGATATTGGGTTTGGTGGGTGACAACAATACGTGGGCACGCTCAAAAGGCTTTCATTCTGTGGTTGACAAATTTCCTAACCTCAAAATGGTCGCTCAACAAAGTGGTGATTTTGACCGCAACAAAGCCATGGAGGTTCTGGAAACCATCATGCAAGCACATCCCAATATTGACGCAGTTTTCTGTGGTAATGATGCCATGGCGCTAGGAGCTTATCAGGCATTGCAAGCCGCTGGTAAAACCAAGGTAAAAGTATTTGGCTTTGATGGAGCTTCGGAAGTCATAGAAAAAATTAAGGAAGGAAAAATCGTGGCAACAGGTATGCAGTATCCAAAAATTATGGCAAAAACTGCTGCACAATATGCCGACGAGTATATCAAAGGCAAGCGAGACTTTCCACAAAGAGTACCAGTGGAAGTGGAACTTGTGAATAGTGCGAATGCGAAAAATTACATTACTATGCCATAGGCTATTAGCAGTAGGCATTAGGCTATCACAATGATTCCACTATTTTAAAAGAAACACTTTGATTGACTATTCTAAGGAATAAAGTTCACAGCCTAAAACTTGTAAATTTAGCTTGATTTTATCCCCACAACACAATTTATGTTCAAAATAAAGTTAACTCAAATTTGAACGTAATAAATCGATATTTAAAGTGTTGTGTTTTTGTTCTGGTCTTATTGTTGGACAAAATGAATAATCAGTAATTCAGCATTCAAACTGAATCAAGGTTTAAAACCAAAGTATCGTGACTGATGCCTTTTCTCTAAAGAAACTTATAACTATGAAAAAAATTATCATTTCCTCTGTCTTGGCGGTTGTGGCTATCTACAACTCCATCTACATAGAAAGTTTAGATGATTTGAAGCAAAAAAAGGAATCTAACTTTGATTTTGCCAAATATTCGCAAGACTTATATCAACAAATTCTTTCCAAATCGCAAGCTGTGGAGTTATCACAGTTATTATCGTCTTTTGCCACAAAAAACCACGCGAGCGTAGCCAAATATGGCAATAGGTTGGGAATAGGAAGTTCGGCATATTATTTGGTCAAATGCCAAGCCAAAATTTTGGAGGTTCAGGGAGATAGGTTGAAAGTATTGGCATCAGGTAATAGACCTTTAGAAATAGATACAAAATTCATTTTTGGGAATGCCATTCGTGATGCTTCGGGGTTGGTAAAATTAACCGATTTCAAAACTACGGCTGAGTTTAACAAGATTTCTGAAAGTTTGAATACGATAATTCGTGAAAAAGTAATTCCCGAAAAACTCAAAAGCTTGAAAGCTGGCGATACTATTGATTTGATTGGCGCAATTAAGCTAGGAGAAAAGCAGCAAGACTTGCTGAATTTGAGTGTATTGCCTATCAAAATTTCTAAAATATAAGCGTTTTCCCAAAAATCATTCGCACGTGCTACAAGCAGTCAATATTTCAAAATCATTCCCTGGTGTGAAAGCATTGAAGGGCGTAAACTTGAATTTTTACCCTGCCAAAGTCAACGCCATTTTAGGAGAAAATGGGGCAGGCAAGTCAACGCTCTTGAAAATCCTCACAGGCGTATATCCCGATTATGAAGGCGAAATACATTTGAATGGACAAGTGGTAAAATTTAATCATATCAAGGATGCTCAAAAAGCTGGAATTTCGATTATTCATCAAGAGCTAAACTTGATTCCTACCTTGACCATTACGGAGAATATTTTTTTAGGTCAAGAAATAGAAAATCAGTGGGGAATGCTCGATTATTCGGTCATGAAACGAGTTACTAATCAATTACTTCAAAGATTAGAACTGAAGCTTTCACCTGATACTTTGGTACAAAACTTAAAGGTTGGCGAACAACAACTCATCGAAATTGCCAAGGCTCTATTGATTGACGCACAGGTGATTTTGATGGACGAACCCACTTCGGCGCTGACCAATGCTGAGATTGATAACCTCCACCGTATTATTGCTGAACTAAAAAAAGAGGGCAAAACGATTGTCTATATTTCGCACAAAATGGAGGAGTTGTTTCGTATTGCCGAAAAATACACCGTTATGCGTGACGGCTGTAGCGTATCAGAAGGCGATATGTCAGACACCACAGAGCAGGCATTGATTCGTCAAATGGTGGGTCGTGAGGTGGTTATTGAGAAAAAAGCAAAAACTCAAATCTCACAAGATGTAATCTTAAATATTCAAAACTTTACGCTTCCTCATCCCAAACTCAAAAATCGTAATCTTCTCGAAGACATTTCATTTAATCTTCATCAAGGTGAAATTTTAGGCATTTTTGGTTTGATGGGCGCTGGACGCACCGAATTACTGGAGAGTATTTTTGGACTAAACAGCATCGCATTGAAAGGCGCCATGACAGTACATCAGAAGTCTGTAAAAATTCAAACGCCTAAAGACGCTATTGCGAATGGGATAGCTTTTGTAACGGAGGACCGCAAAACAGAAGGCTTAGTCTTGGGAATGAATATCGCCTCGAATATTTCACTTACTACACTGGCTAGCGACAAATTGCTTGATGCTCGACAAGAGCAACAAAATGCGCAAAGCTATATTGATTCATTGGCAATTAAAACCCCTTCTTCACAACAGCTTTGTTTGAATTTGAGCGGAGGAAATCAACAAAAGGTGGTTCTTGCCAAATGGCTAGCAACCAATCCTAGTATTTTGATGCTCGACGAACCCACGAGAGGAATTGATATTAATGCCAAAAACGAGATTTATGAATTAATCAAAAAGCTTTCGCTCGAAGGGAAAAGCTTTATTGTAGTCTCTTCTGAGATTCCTGAACTATTAGCATTGGCCGACCGATTCTTGGTTTTGTCTGGCGGACGCATCACAGCAGAGTTGAGTGCAGAGGAGGCCGACGAAGATAAATTGTTGAAGGCTGCAATTTTATAAATTATCTTATTCGATTCTTTTTCAAATAGTTATAAATATACAATGAACAAAGAACTATTAAAAAAATCACAATCACTGATTGCACTCCTGTTGCTCTGTATTGTCATAAGTATTCTTTCTGATAAATTTCTTTCTGCTAATAATATCTGGAATGTACTTCGCCAGATTTCGGTAAACGTCTGTATTTCTACAGGGATGACTTTGGTTGTCTTGATGGCAGGAATCGACTTGTCGGTTGGTTCTGTATTGGCATTTACCTCAGTAATTTGCGCTGGTTTACTCAAAGACGGAATCACCATTGGAGCACTGAATATTCATGTGGGCTTTACTATTTTTGGAGGCATTTTAGCTGCCATCACCGTAGGCTTGTTTATTGGGCTTTTCAACGGTTTTGTGATTACCAAATTCTCTTTGCCACCCTTTGTGGCTACGCTTGCGATGCTCACTATTGCTCGTGGTGCAACGATGCTTTATACACAAGGAATTCCGATTTCTAACCTAGGACCAAAATTTGAATACATTGGTTCTGGTTGGTTGTTAGGTATTCCTGTGCCTGTATGGATTTCGATTTTACTGGTCTTATTGGTGGTATTTATCAGTCAAAAAACAGCATTCGGACGTCATATCTATGCGATTGGTGGTAACGAAAAAGCAGCTTTTCTATCTGGTATCAATATACAATACACCAAATTGATTGTGTATGGTATTTCGGGAATGATGGCGGCAGTGGGAGGAATCATGGTTACTTCGCGACTCAATTCGGCTCAGCCAAACGCGGGTGCAAGTTACGAACTCGACTCTATTGCAGCAGTAGTAATTGGCGGGACTTCGCTTTCTGGAGGAATTGGCACAGTGACTGGCACTGTGATTGGCGCAGCGATTATTGGGGTTCTCAACAACGGCTTGGTGCTATTGAATGTATCCCCGTTTTGGCAACAAGTAGTAAAAGGTTTGGTGATTTTATTAGCCGTAATTATTGACCGTAAGAGTAAAAAATAATGAAATATATTTTAGCCATCGACCAAGGTACAAGCAGTACTAAATCTATCATTTTTGATAACCAAGGAAAAGTTATCAGTAAAGGTCATGCCGATTTACATACCAATTATTTCGATAATGGTTTTGTGGAACAAGACCCAGAAGAGATTTTCCAAAATGTATTAACTTCTGTGAGCCTGTGCTTGGAAGATTTTCAGCAAAAAGGATACAACTCCAAAGATATTGCTTCGTGTGGAATTAGTAATCAGCGAGAAACTTTTGTGCTTTGGGACAAAGCAGGAAAGGCGCTTTCTCCAGCTGTGGTTTGGGCTTGCAAAAGGTCTACACAAGTTTGTGAAAACCTCATTAATCAAGGACAAAATGAGTTGATAAAACAACATACTGGTTTGATTATTGACCCATATTTTTCAGGAACTAAATTACTGTGGTTGTTGGAAAATAACCCTGATTTAAAAACTCAACTTGATAAAGGCGAAGTCTATTTTGGTACTGTGGATTGCTGGCTTTTGTACAAGCTTACCGAAGGTAAATCGTATAAGACCGACCACACCAATGCGCATAGAACTCTTTTGCTCAATATTCATTCATTGACTTGGGACAAAGAAATATTAGCACTTTGGGGGCTCGAAAATCTTCATTTGCCCGAAGTGCATCCTTCTTCTTATGATTATGGCAACTGGACTTATTCCGACGAAAAATCTGCTGTAGGAGTTTTGGCAAAAAGTCAATTGCCTATAACTGCCCTCATTGGCGATTCTCATGCGGCTACTTTTGGAGAAGGCTGTTTCGAAAAAGGAACTGCCAAAGCAACGCTAGGAACGGGCTGTTCGATTATGTCAAATATCGGCAATGAACCTTTAATCTCCTCAAATGGTATGCTAACTACCGTTTGTTGGAGCGTGGAAGGGAGAGTAGATTATGCCTTTGAAGGAGCAATCGTTTCATGCGGTTCCACGATTGAGTGGTTGAAAAACGAAATGAAATTTTTTACTCATCCTTCCGAAACAGAAGCGTTAGCTCAAAAAGTAAAAGATAATGCTGGTGTATATCTGATTCCTGCCTTTAGTGGTTTGGGTGCACCGCATTGGCAAATGAGTCGAAAAGCTTCTATTCAAGGTATTACTTTTGGCACCAATATCAATCATATTGTACGTGCAGCCTTGGAGAGTATTCCTTTCCAAATCAAGGATGTGCTGGATGCTATGAGTAAAGATATGGGCAAAGATTTTAGCTCAATATCCATCAATGGAGGTATAAGCCACAATAAATTTGTCACTATTTTTTTGGCTGATTTAATGGGTTTTTCTATCAAAAAACAAGCAAATCATGATATCTCGGCATTAGGTGCTGCGTATTTGGCAGGACTTAAAAGCGGTGTTTATCTGAGTATTGATGCCTTGTCAGAACTTTGTAAAGCCAATATTACCAGCATCGAACCTGCTGAAAATACCCTAGTTCAAACCTATTATGAAGGTTGGCAAAAAGCCTTAAATGGTTAAGAGATAAGTAGGGAAAGGGCATTCGTTAACAGTATATTGGTTATTTGAAGATATTCATAATCAAAAGGTTATAGTCAAATTTTGCCTCAGTTATTCTATTAGTTTAATCTTTTCTACTATGTAAGTTAGTACACAAAATAAAGTTTAAGATTGTGCTTTAAGCTTTCAGGAATTGGCTTTCGGCGGTGGGCTTTGGGAAAAATGCATGTCCAAGGTCGTTAAAAACATTTTAACACGCTTTGCCTTGTGCCTGTTGCCTTGTCCCTAAAACACAAAACTTAAATATAATTCTGCACGATTACATAAATGCTACTGAGTATCATTATTAATACCACATTTTTCGTCAGCTCCGTAGGTGCGAAAGACTTCAAGATAGTAAGATGGCTTTCTGTTGTTCC
>NZ_JBMLSD010000154.1:0-11637 GCF_049240685.1 Flectobacillus sp. | reverse complement strand
TTATCTCATTGTTTGATGTCTATAGGTACTCCATTAACGGCATAGCCTGTAATCTTTATTTCAGTGCGACGGTTGGCCGCATGTTCAATTTCGGTACAATTAACCCCATCCGCACATTTATTGACAAGTTGCTCTTCTCCATATCCCTTTGCTGAAATACGATTCTTGGCAATTTTTCCGTGCCCTACAATATAATTAACAGCCGATTCAGCTCTTTTTTGTGAAAGATTCAGATTGTAGTCCGCACCAGATCGGCTATCGGTATGAGAGCCTAGTTCAACGCTTACCCCAGGATTGTCAATCAATAACTGTATAAGCTTATCCAATTCTTTGGCAGCATCAGGTCTGATATTTGATTTGTTAAAATCATAATGAATGTTTTCTACTTTGAAAACATCATTCAATCGGATTCGTTTCATACCAATCGCTCCTTCAATTAGGTCTGTACCTCCTCCCAAACGAGACATATTTTCAATCTCAATGCCTGCAATACAAAAAACTTTTTGGGGGTCTTGCAAATAGCACGCAGCATTAAAATTGGCTCGTTTGGTTAAGTACTTAGTTCTTTGGCCTACAATATCGTAGTCAAATCCCCTCTCTAAAGTAAAGGTTGCGTAACCATCCAAAACCACGGTTGAATCCACCAGTTTATTTTTGGTAAGATTTACTAATTTGAGGTAGGCACCAGTGAGTTCCTCTTGTGTTTCTTTGTCATATACTCTAATTTTGACTTGATACTTCTTTGCAGGTTCTTTAAGTCCTTGAGAAAATAATTGTAACGAAACATGACATAAAAAAAATAAGAATAGGGTTTTAGCAGGTATGTTTTTCATGATATTGAAAGAATGTTTAATAGAAGTTGGGCAATTTTAATGAAAAATATATTTCAAAATGCTTATTTTACGTTTTCTCTTTACAAACAAATTAAACTATTTCATTCTTTCGAGAGAACATAGTATGAAAAAGCTATATTTAGTACTAACATTATTGGTAGGAGCGCTAACATTGCAAAGTTGTGATGAGACGCTAAGCCCCAACGCTGATACCATCGCCGCGCGCAAATTATTTAACGAACGAATAAAACTATTAGTTGATAAAACTTGGAAGTTTTATTTGTACGTTACAATCAATCCAGATGGGAGCCAAGTAACCAATTATTCGGTAAAAGACGGTATAGGATTAACCTCTGATTACTCAAAGTTTACTTATGTCTTCAAATCTGACGGAACTTTTGTGTTATCGTCTGCGAATAGCTCTTTGTCTGGAAAATGGGAATTAAGCGCCGACGGTAAAGCCATAAGTACTCAGCTAGGTATAGGAGCTCCTATCATTTATAGCATCGAGACGCTAACTAATGACGAATTGGAGTTGGAGTCTAGCTCTAGCAAACTCAAGCTGATTATATAGAAGATTCCCATTGGGATAAGTATAAATACCGAATTACGAGTTGTGAATATAAAATTCTCATTATCAGTATATCACATTTGTAATCAGAAAATTACACTCAAAATTCATTACTCACAATTCAGTATTCCTACTTATGTTGATACGCAAAATAAAATTTAATTTTTGAGCTTTCAGCTACGGGCATTAGGCAAAGCATATCTATCGTTACTAAAAGGCAATTTTACGCTCTTTGCCTAGTGCCTGTAGCCTTGTGCCTCAACACAAAAGTTAAATCTAATGCTGCACGATTAGTTAAGTGGGCAATATTAAGTTTAACCAATGGGTTTTCGGCAAAATATTTTCCATATAAACTTAAAAGGTTTTCTGCCTAATGCCTACGGCTGTGCACCCAAATCCAATTTTGTATAAATACTTAAGCCCGTAAGAATAAAAACCTTACGGGTCTTTTTGTATCTTTGTGGTTGGTAAAAAAAAATCATAAGATATTTAAAATGCAACAAGATATTATAGTAATTGGTGGCGGAATCGTTGGTTTGGCAACGGCACTCAAAATAAAAGAACAACGACCAGAATTGAAGGTGTTAGTATTAGAAAAAGAGACCGAAGTAGCCAAACATCAAACAGGTAATAACTCAGGCGTAATTCACTCGGGTTTATATTATAAGCCAGGTTCTTTAAAAGCCACAAACTGTATTCGTGGCTATAATATGTTGATTGATTTTTGTGAAAAAGAACAAATACCTTTCGAGATTACTGGCAAAGTAGTAGTCGCAACTAAAGAAGAGCAACGCCCACTATTGAACAACCTCTATATTCGTGGACAACAAAACGGGCTTGAAGGTCTTCGCAAAATAAGTTCGCAAGAAGTAAAAGAGTACGAACCTTATGTAGCAAGTGTAGAAGGTATGTGGGTGCCTCAAACAGGAATTGTAGACTATAAGGTTGTATGTGAAAAGTATGCCGAAAAGCTTCGCAGTTATGGCGCCGAGTTACACTTTGGCGAGAAAGTAATTGGTATAACAAAAGGTCATTCGCTCTCAATTGTAAAGACCGAGAAAAATACTTATGAAACCAAACTAGTAATAAACTGTGGTGGTTTGTATTCGGATAAAGTAGCACAAATGTCACAAGAAAACCCACTGAATGTCAGAATTATTCCTTTCCGTGGCGAGTACTACAAAATCCGCCCAGAAAAACATTACTTGGTAAAAAACCTCATCTATCCGGTTCCAGATCCCAACTTTCCCTTCTTAGGGGTACACTTCACACGAATGATGCGTGGTGGTATCGAGGCAGGTCCAAATGCCGTATTGGCATTCCGTCGCGAAGGATACAAAAAAATGGATATTAATGCCAAAGAACTTTTTGAGACACTAACTTGGCCGGGTTTTCAAAAAGTAGCTATGAAATATTGGGAAACTGGCTTAGGAGAAATGTACCGTAGTTTTTCTAAGGCAGCGTTTACAAAAGCGCTCCAAGAATTGATTCCCGAAATTCAAGAAAGCGATTTGATTGAAGGTGGCGCTGGCGTAAGAGCGCAAGCATGCGACCGAGATGGTGGTCTGCTTGATGATTTTTCTATAATCGAAGATGCTAAAGTGATTAATATTTTGAATGCTCCTTCTCCAGCGGCAACTTCCTCTCTTTCGATTGGACAAACCGTTTCGGAAATGGCATTAAAACGTTTTTAAGAATAAGTCTACTAAGATTGAAGACTATGATGAGAAAAATTACTTAAATCCAATAATCATCTATACTCACCATTCTTAACACCTTTCATTATTTTATTTGATAATATAACTTATATTTGTTTTAGTAATCTGCCAACTAGAGAGAGAGTTAGCATTGAATTAGATATTTCTCTAAATAAATGTAATTTTTTCTGGCTATAATAATAAAAATATTACAAAACGTTTAAAGTTTCATTACATTCTTTTAATTTGCAATGTTTTAGCAAAAACATTTCTGCTAAAATAACAGCTTAAAAAATTGCGTTTGTAGTTCTGCCCAACCACACGCGCTAACCATGAGATTAAAACGTTAAACTTTATTTTGTACAATTTTAGAAATGGTAAAGTTTGAAAATAAAACCTTCACCCTCGGTGAGAAGTTAACCGATGAACAAAAGGAGTATTTCCGTAAATATGGAATTATTCAGTTCAAAAACTTCATTAATCAAGATACAGTAAAACTTTTTATCAGCGAGTTGCAGAAAATCGAAAAGCAATGGCTTGACGAAGGTGTTGAAAAAATCAATGGTATTCCATTAAAATTCGGAAAGAATGAAAATGGTGACAAGATGATTCAGCGTATGTGCTTTACAAACAAGTATAGTAAAGTATTGGGCGAATTGGTAAAAGACCCTCGTTTGCAGTTGTTAGTTGAGTTATTGGCTCCGTATGATGGACGTATTAGCGAAGACGAAAAAGATGGTCTAGTTTTTAACCACTATATCAACGCACAGAACTCCAAGTTTTCACAAATGGGATGGCATACCGACAGCCCTCGTGACTTGTTTTTAGGACAAAAAATTCTTCCTATGCTCAATGTGGGTATACACCTCGACGATTGTCCTATGTCGAATGGTGGCTTGAGAGTTTTACCAGGTACTCAAAACCAAAGCGTGTTGAAGTTGTTGTTTGGTAAAAAACAATTTATCGATCATACACCCGATGCTCGTGAGGTTGGTTTTGATATCAATGCCGGAGATTTGACAGTACACGATGGTCGCTTATGGCACCGTGTAGAAGTATCACCAAATTTTGGAGAAGCTTCTCGTCGTCGAGTAATGTATGTACCAATTATTACTGGTAAGTATATGCCAAAAGATTCAAATAGTAAGACTCCTTTCTACCACAGATTTGCAAAAGTGGTTCAGAAATAAAAAGAAAAAGGGCTGTTTCTACAGCCCTTTTTTATGAAAAATACTTTTATTAGAAACCTCCTAATGACATTTTTTCCATAAAGGATTGCAAAATAATTGTAGCCGACACCTTATCAATATTCCCTTTTTGACTCCTATCTTTTTTGGAGGCACCTCCAAGAATCATCGCCTGCAATGCCATACTCGAAGTAAAACGTTCATCATGTAGATGAATAGGAGTTTCTGGAAATGCCTTTTTTAGGTGTTTCACAAAAATCTTTACATGTGCCGTATTGTTGGTATCAGAACCATCCAATTGTACAGGCATGCCTACAACAAAACATTCAATGTCTTCCTTTTTAGAATAATCCAACAAGTATTGAATAACATCTTTAGAATGTATTGTGTCCAATGCCGAAGCAATGATTTTGAGAGGGTCAGTTACCGCTAAACCCACGCGCTTGGTTCCATAATCTATTGCAAGTAAACGTCCCATCGATTTTTAGTTAGTTTCAACAAAGTTACGGTAAAAAGATTGGTCGGCTGGTAGTTTTTTGTAACTTTATATAGATTTGAAAGCATAGAGATTAATAAAATAAGCATGATGAAGGATAAGCAGCCACTTAATAGTTCACTAGTCGTTAAACTCCCCATTATTGTTGCTATTTCGGTAGTAGGAGGGATGCTTATTGGTGCCAACTTTTTTGGAGGACAGGCAAAAATGAGTAATATCTCCCGCGGAGTAAGCAAATTTAGAGAAATCCTCTCTCTAGTCGAAACAAGTTATGTAGACTCCGTCAATACAGATACTTTGGTGGATTATTCTATCAAAAAAATGCTAGAAAAGCTTGATCCTCATACTGCCTATTTCGGAACCGAAGAGGCCGCCTTAGCACGTACTCAGCTGGAGTCGGGTTTTGACGGTATTGGTATCGAATATAACCTATTTAATGATACTGTTTATGTAATGAGTGCCATGCCTGGAGGCCCTGCCGAAACGGTAGGTATTCGTAGTGGCGATATGTTGGTAGGAGCAGATGGCGCTTCTCTGGTGGGACCTAAAGTTAATTCAAACGTAATTTTTAATAAACTACGTGGGAAACGTGGTACCGAAGTGAAAGTTGAGATATTACGCCATGGCGAATCCGCACCGCATACCTATACCATAACCCGCGATAGAATTCCGACTTTCTCGGTTAGTGCTGGATACATGATTGACAGCCAAACTGCATACGTCAAGATAGACCGTTTCATGGAATCTACCTATCAAGAGTTTAGAAATATCTTATCAAATCTTAAAAATCAAGGAGCTAAACGTTTGATGCTCGACCTGCGGGGTAATCCGGGTGGCTACAAAGATAGAGCCGAAAAGGTAGTTGATGAGCTCCTAGCTGGTGATAAAATGATTGTATACACTGATGGCAAAGGAACACAATACGACTCAAAAACTATGACTAAGTTTGATGGAATTTTTGAGAAAGGAGCTGTAATGGTTTTGATTGATGAAAACAGTGCTTCTGCCTCCGAAATCGTAGCTGGTGCTTTACAAGATAACGACCGTGCACTTATTGTGGGCCGTCGCTCTTTTGGCAAAGGACTCGTCCAAATGCCCGTTAGCTTGTCCGATGGCTCAGAACTTAGACTAACGATTTCTCGATATTATACCCCAAGCGGTAGAAGTATCCAAAAGCCTTATTTGTTGGGTCATGAAGAGGAATATGATAAAGATTATGACGATAGAATAAAAAGTGGAGAGTTGTTCAATGCCGATAGTATAAAGTTTAATGAAAAACTCAAATACCGAACAGTTGGTGGTCGGGCTGTTTATGGAGGTGGTGGTATTACCCCCGATGTGTTTGTTGGTAGAGATACCACTTATTATACTAAATACCTTTCGGACTTATGGGGCAAAAATATTATCCGAGAAATAGCACTAGACTATGCCAATGCTCACCAAAACGAATTGAGCAAAATGCCTTTTAAAGAATTTAATAGACAATTTGTTGTTACGGATGAAATGATTGTTTCACTTAAATCTTTGGCCAAGCAAACCAAAGTGAAGCATAATGAAAAGGAATTTCAGCGCTCACTTCCTTACATCAAAACTCAAATTAAAGCATACATTGCAAGAAATGTATGGTCCAAAAAAGCTTTAAATAGTGGGCTGAATAACGAATATTATCAGGTTATGAGCGCTACTGACGAAACATTCCAAAAGGCAATTCGAAGTTTTGAAAAAGCCGAAAAGCTTGCAAGAGGAGAACTAGTAGAAACTTTGTCCCATTCCTATAAAAAATAAACATGAATTCTCTTTAAGTAGAGATTTGAAATAGAGAAGCTGTTTAAACTTTAGTATCAATTAAAGGTGAAAGACACTTTAATTAAAGTGTAAATAGCTTCGGAGAGATTGTGTGAAATTCTAGCTAGAAAGACGAAATGCTTGCGTCTCAAGCCAAGTAAAAACTAGCATGGTAGCATCAAAAAAGCGGTCGAAAATATTTTTCGACCGCTTTTTTATGAAAATTATCGAGGATAATCCCAATTCGGGACGATGCATCATCCTCGAATATTTCTACGCAATCGACTCAACGATTGAGGGGTGATGCCTAAAAAATTTGAAAGATATACTTGCGGAACTCTATTGATAAGCTCTGGCTGAAACTCTAGTATCTTTTCATAACGTTCTTGTGCAGTTTCAGAAATAAAAGAACGTAATCGAATTTCTTGCTCCAAGGCTACTTGTTCGTAAGTGAGCCTTCCAAATTTATCCCAATTATGAAAGCGATTGCATAAATCTTCGAGCGTTTCTTTCGAAATCACACAAATATCGGTATCCTCGATGGCCTGAATAAAATCATTACTTGGCTGATTTAGTACATAACAAGTCATACTTGTTACAAATTGGTTTTCTAGAGTGATTTGAAAAGTAGTTTCTTGGTTATTTTGTATAAAATAACTTCTCATCAATCCTTTATTAATAAAACCAATCGAAGTATTATACTCTCCTGATTTGATAAAAAACTCTCCTTTTTTGATAAACCTTTCCTCAAAAAGGCTATGAGCCGCTGCGATTTCTTCATCCGAAAAATCAACAAAGCGTCTCACAAATGCAATCATATTGGGCTTCATAGGACAAAATCTTGTTAGAAGAGACTAACTTTGAAAAAAGATTAGTGCTTATATATAAATTGATGGCGTAAATACCATTAAAATTTTGAAGCTAAATATAAGTATTTGTAAGAAGTATTTGTAAAATTGACAAATATTATCTGTGAGATAAACCTCCGAAACATCAAAAATTAAGACTTAACCATTATAAATCTCCTAAAACATCAACAAACAACCCTGCATTTCGATGAAACAATATGTAATTTATGCCTACGACGGCACAGATGAGCAAGCTCTTGAGCGAAGAATGAACGCCCGCCCGTATCATCTTACAGTAGCGAAAGCCCTCAAGGCAAACGGTAATTTTATTGTCGGTGGGGCTATTTTGGACAATGATGGAAACATGATTGGCTCAACCATGCTAGTGCAATTTGAATCTGAGGAAGCACTCTATAATTGGTATGATAATGACCCTTACGTTACAATGAAAGTGTGGGAAAGAGTAGAAATAAAACCATTTAAAGTAGCAGATGTATAAACATGATTCATCCCGAATTATAAAACAGGGATGTATCTCCAAGTTTTCAGGCAATAGGCAAATAGTTGAAAAATCTTTTTAATAACCCTCTATTTTTATCGTATGCCCAAAACTGCCTAATATTTTAACTTTGTACTCATACTTAAGTTGGCACGTAAAATAAAATCTCATTTTTGAGCTTACGGCTTTCAGCTTTGGGCATCCGGTAAAAATATATCTATTGTTACTAAAAAACCATTTTACATTCCTTGCCTTGTGACTTAAACATAAAACTAAAATCTAATGTTGCCCACTTTAGTAATAGGAAAGATTAAATTAATAGTATATCTGAGGCAAAATTTGACTATAATCTTTTGATTATGAATATTTTCAAATAACCAATATACTGTTAACTAATAACGTTTTCCCACTTACTTAAGTAAATAGCTGACTAATTTTAGACAGCGGCTTCATCCAAAGTGTATACCATTTTGGTTCAAGCTGATTCAATGCCCAGGCACGACGGTCCTCCATGTTGGCTCTATATCTATGCTTCCACGAAGCTGTACTCGTTCCTCCGTTACGCATAGTCATGAGTACTTTTGGAAGATACTGTGCAGATAGTCTGTGCTTAAACATCATGCGTAACATAAGCTCATAGTCTCCCGAACAGGTAAAGTCGATAATATAATTTCCGTATTTCTCGAATGCTTCGCGTTTAATATAACACGAAAGGTGTGGAGGCATCCACCCTTTGAGCCAATTGTCTACATTATATTCTCCCGAACGCCAATATCGAACAATTCTTTCATCATTATCAGGATTGATATATTGCAAATCACCATAGATGACATCTTTCCCAGATTGAATAAATGCTTCGGCTACTTCTCCAAGAACAAACGAATTAGGGAAAAAGTCGTCTGAGCCAATAGTTCCTACAACATCACCTGTTGCTAGCCTTAAACCTTTATTGAGCGCATCATAGATGCCTTTATCTTTTTCCGAAATGTACTTAATCCGGTCTCCATACGACTGTAGTATCTCTACTGTTCTATCTTTAGAAGCTCCATCTACAACTATATATTCAACATTGGGATATTCCTGTGCTAAAACACTGTCAATCGTTTGTTGGATAGTGGCTTCACTGTTAAAAGAGACCGTAATAATGGTTATTTTCATTGATCAAGAAATTAGTATTTTGCAAAGATAAAGAACACCATTGGTTTATGAAGGATAACGATTCTTTATAGCGCCTAAATATTTGATTGATTTTCAAATTTGAATAGCAAATACACTTGAGGAGGAAAGTATATTTAATTTTATTGATAAAAAATAAAACAAATGCCAGCCAGTTCTGGATTGAGTTGTTGAAAAAAAGGAGTAACTTGAGATTTTGAAAAACCGTAATTCCTGTCCCAATTTTCAAAGACTTATGTATATTTTACCTAATAAAGAAAAGAATACTTACGATGCCATCGTGGTGGGGTCGGGAGTAAGTGGTGGTTGGTCTGCCAAAGAACTTACCGAACGAGGCCTCAAAGTACTAGTTTTAGAGCGAGGTCGTATGATAGAACATGTAAAAGATTATCATACAGCATTAATGAATCCTTGGGAGTTTCCTCACGGCGGGCAGGTACCTCTCGAAGAAATGAAAAACTATCCAATTCATGAGCGAACAGGTTTTACTATTACCGAATCTACCAAGCACCATTTTGCCAAAGATATAGACTTTCCTTATGTGGAGGAAAAACGCTTTGATTGGATACGAAGTTGGCAGGTAGGCGGCAAATCTATTACTTGGGGTAGAGTTTCACTAAGATTGAGTGATTTAGATTTTGAAGCTAATGCCAAGGAAGGGATTGGTGTAGACTGGCCGATTCGCTACAAGGATATAGCGCCATGGTATGCCCATGCCGAAAAATTTGCTGGTATAGCAGGTAATCGAGACGGAATACCTCATTTGCCCGATGGTGTTTATCAGCCTCCCATTCCAATGACATGTGTTGAAGAACACTTCGGGAAAGAGCTCAAGTCAAAATTTCCTAATCGACATGTAATTCATTCGCGCACTGCAAACCTAACACAACCAACACCCGAACAATTGGCATTAGGACGAGCCAAATGCCAGTTGAGAGATATGTGTATGCGCGGCTGTCCATTTGGTGCCTATTTCAGTTCACAATCTGCTACATTTCCTGCCGCTCGCAAAACGGGTAATCTAACAATTCGGCCACATTCAATCGTGAATTCTATTATTTACGACGAAAAAAAAGGTAAAGCTACTGGCGTGAGAGTTATCGATGAAAATACCCACGAATGGACAGAGTTTTATGCTAAAGTAATTTTCTTGAATGCTTCTGCCTTGGGTTCTACTTATATTTTAATGAACTCAACTTCTAATCGATTTCCAAATGGACTTGGGAATGATAGTGGTGTTTTGGGGCACTATTTGATGGATCATCACTTTGGGATAGGAGCACACGGAAAGCACGATGGATATAATGATAAGTACTACTTGGGCCGTCGACCAAATGCTATTTACATACCGCGCTATCGCAATATAGGAAACGACAAGCGTGACTATCTTCGTGGATTTGGTTATGAGGGAGGAAGTTCGAAAGATAGAGGACAGTCGCAAGAGGAGTTTGGCGCAGATTTTAAAACACAAATTACACAACCACTAGGTCAGTGGAATATAGACATTATGGGATTTGCAGAAACATTGCCAGATTATAAAAATCATGTGAGACTTAGCAAAGACCAAAAAGACAAGTGGGGGCAACCACAAATGATTATGTCGGCCGAGTTTGGAGAAAATGAGCGCAAAATGCGAATCGATATGAAGAATGATGCCGCAGAGATGCTTGAAGCATCAGGTTTTAAACAGATAGAGACCTATGATTATGAGCCAGGCTTTGGTTTGAGTATTCATGAAATGGGTACTGCACGAATGGGTCGCGACCCCAAAACATCGGTTTTGAATGCGCATAATCAAGTTTGGGGATGTACAAATGTATTTGTCACAGATGGAGCTTGTATGACATCCTCGTCCAATGTGAATCCATCACTTACGTATATGGCATTATCGGCGAGAGCTGCTGATTTTGCTGTGAAAGAATTGAAAAAAGGCAATTTATAGTCGATTTATACAAAGCAGTTAAGTGCGTCAAAAGGAGGAATATGCGAAGGTATTTCCTCCTTTTTTTAGCGGGTAAAAAAAAAGTAAAAAAAAATATTTTTTTTTAGTGTAACTCATTGTATTTCAAAAACTATTCTCTAATTTTGCAGTCCAATTAAGGCGCCCCGATTCGCTGTGTCTTACAAAGGGTTGGCAGAACTCGGTAAGAAATTAGATAAAACGAATTAAGCGGCAAACTTCTTTGGAAAATACAACCACGCAGCCCGCAAAGAACTACAGTGGTTGAATAGTGTCAGAACTGATACTGGCTTGCTTTACTGAATGCCCAGTTTGCAAAGTTGAGTATTAAGCTGCACAGGACTCGTCTCACGAGCTAAGCCTCGTCCGCACTTTTCTTGTCGCTTTCTTTCTCAATTTTCTGTCACTCAAATAGTTTTGAGATTTTTTTTGTGCACTTTTTTGTTAGTGCCAAATAAAATTCCGACCTTTGCAGTCCGTTTTGCGTCGAGCAAAAAGCTCGAAATCGTAACTCGTTGTAAATAAGTTTTTTATTTTATTTTTTAACGTTTTATTCAATAATAAAATGTCTGGAATTATCGGAAA
>NZ_JBMLSD010000153.1:0-1760 GCF_049240685.1 Flectobacillus sp. | reverse complement strand
TAGGAAAAAGTTTGATTTTTTGAAGTGCTACTCAAATTACATTTAATCAACTGCAAAGAAAATATATTGGTCAATAGCTCTTCAATCTAATAATAATCTTACAGTGTAGATTCATAATCAATGACAGAAAGGGAAAAAATCATCTACAAAACTCAACCAAGGCTTATTCTTTTGAGTATAACCCTTGGTGGTTTTGTCTTGAGCCAACTTTTAAGTATACTAATATTAAAAAGCTCAAAAAATGATTTCAGCTATTTACCTATATCATTTATTATACTTTTTGAAACCCTATCGTTAACCGCACTTTATTATTTCTTAAAAATCAGAACTGTTCAGCTTAGTGAAAAGGCACTTATTATTTCCTATTTGAATCTACCAATAAGGGAAAAATTCACATTTGAAGAAATAAAAAGTCTGCATCAAACAAAGGAAAAGGTCATAATCAACGAGGGTGTATTTTCAAAGTCAGGGTATAACTTTTATCATATTACAACTTTAATATTGCTCAAAAATGACAAGATGATTAAGCTTTACAGTATTGGTGAAATGGACTTTCAGGAGCTAATACAAACCTTTCAAAGGTTGAGACGTGGTGAGGGTAAAATCAAAGTCCAAAAACGGCATAGATTTCTATACCTATTGGACAATCTTCATGATGTATTCATGACAATTATTTTCTTATTTATAACCATTGGGCTTGGATGCGCCCTTTTGTTTGGTTAATTTACCTGATATTCTTTCCGTGGCGAGTGTCTCACTCGACAACTCGCGGCAGCACAGCGTACTACTTTTACAATCTTTACTCAAAAACTTTTGGGGTAAGTCTTTGCTAGCGCCAGTTAGTCAGTGAGACACTGACCACGGAGGTAAACAGAGTTTATCTAAGGAATTAATTTTCACATCTTGGCTCCAGTCACCCTATATCACATGATTCGACATTTTTATTTTGTATTTATAATGATTTTGCTTTCATGCAAAAAAGACTCACAAACAACCGAAAAAGCACAGCAGGTTGATTCGCTTTCTAATGGTACATCGAAACCTATTGAAAGCCCGAAGCAATTTGAATTTACAGTCGCCACAGAACAGGATTTCATCAAGGCAAAAGCAAAATTCAAAGATAAACTGACTCAGGATACAATCAATTTTCCTAAAATTAACGGAGAAATCAAACTACCAATTGAAGGAGACAAACCTACCCAACTCTCCTTCAGAGATACACTTTTAAATACAGACGATGAGAACATTAGAGAGTATAAATATGAAGGACAATTCAAAGATATAGACCATTATGTGGTCAGTGGTACATTCTGGGAGCACCATGAAATCTATTTGATCAACAAAAAAACAGGAGAAAATACATTACTTTGGAACAATCCAAATTTATCTCCCTCCAACCAATTTATTGCAAATCTATCGCTACCATTTGGGCTTGAAGGAACACCCATTGGTATTCAGATTTGGCGTATTAATAAAACAAAAAACACCTCAAATTTTAGTATCTCAAAGCATCTAGAAATAAACCCAATAGACTGGGCTCCAACTGATTTTGTATGGAAGTCAGACAAAATTATTCTTCTAAAAGTAGCAAAGGTTGATGCTTTTTTAAATAACAATGGCATCCCTCACAAGAATGATTATTACTATCTAAAATTGAGTTTTTAATTCTGAACACTAATTAAATCATCAAAAAACCTACCTACTTATGCTATCAAAAGAATAAAAAATCGAGTATCTTATGTGGTTTATAAAAAGGGATA
>NZ_JBMLSD010000152.1:0-8931 GCF_049240685.1 Flectobacillus sp. | reverse complement strand
GTATTAAATGATTTTTAGTAAGGATAGATAGGTTTTTGCAAAGCCCAAAGCTGTTTCAAGTTGTTAAACTGGAAACAGCTGGGAAATATTTTTCGTCAACTCGTCAAATGCTGCTTGGTCGCAGTTTGATTTAATTTCTTCTATGGATTTGTTTGCATATTCTTGTGACACTAGCCCTTTTTGGATTAGCTCTATGTTTTGGATAAAACCTGTAATATCGGCCCAAATATTGTCGACTTCAGAACCCAAAGCTTCCAAATCGGATATCCTTCCTGTTCTCAAAAGTCCGTCTATATCGCCTTCATAATTGTGATAAATCTCGAGTATTTTTTTGTTTATGACAGTTCTCATAAAATTTTTGTCGTATTCTGTAAGTTTAAAAATTTCGATAAAATTGACTCAACTTGATTTAAAAAAATTACCATGTTTTTAGCTCGGATGGCAAAAATGTCCATTCTGGAGTGAACAACTTTCCTATAAATTTGTCTGAGTACCAAGGGCTTGTGTAATCATCATTGAAGTTTCTCAATATTTGGGTTTCTTGAGCGGGCATATAGCTTTGTGCAAGCAAAAACATCTTTTCATTTTTTTCATTTTCGGCTAGGTCAACTACAATGACAGCATGGCCAGGTGAGCCTGATTTTATAAATACATCCCCAATTTGTAGGTCTTTCAAAGGCTTGGTCTTGAGCGATTTGGATAGGGAAATTGTACCTGCATAGGCAAATACTACCTCCATATATTTGCGAAATTCTTGGTAATTATTGGAAGGAAGTGCTTTTTTTACCCAATAGGTTCGGTTGCCGTTTATGACAAGTCTGTTTCCATTTATCCATTCAGCGTAATCCATTTTGAATCCATTGGTGAGTGTGAAGGATATTTCTGCATAGGCTTTATTGGCAAATAAGTATTCCCCTCTCAAACGCATAATGGCATCGGCGCATTGCTGTAGGTTTTGGTTCGATATCTCCATGTCTACTACTGCCTCATATACATTGGCTTTCTTGAATGCACCATTATAGTATTTTACTCTTTCACCGATGGGTTTTAAAGGGAGGTTTCTCAAATAAAATCCAAAAGACGTAGGAGATAAGCTTTTGCGTTTGAAGCCCACAGGTGGATTAAACCTAGTCGCTACCGTATTACCTGTTGCGTGAATCTGCTTAGGGCTTTGTCTCGCATTTTGGGGGATATTGCTGCGTTCTGTGATGGATGAATTTGTGTCATTGCAATGATTCGCAAGGAAAATAATGGTGAGAAAATATGAGATTTTCATAATAGGAGGCTTTAATTGAAATAGGATAAAATGCTGTGTGATTACGTGGCGCTAAAGGTTAATTAAATAATAAATCTAAGGTGAAAATTCAGGATAACCTTTTGAATATGATTGTATTATAAAATCTGACAGACTGTTAACCAATAACGTCTTTTTACTTATTTTGTTTTACGTTCTAGAGTCTTTTAAATAGGATAGGCAGTTTCGCTTTTTGCCTCCGAAAGAACAAAAAACGTTTGAACCGTTGCAATGTCTGCAAGATTCGCGAGTTTATTGCGATAAAAATCATGATAGGCGTCGATATCTGGCGTTACTACCCTTAAAATAAAATCGAAAGTTCCCGTCATTTGATAGCATTCCATGACTTCTGGAAATTTAATTACCTCATTTTCAAATGAGTCTAACGTTTTGGAGGCATGATTATTTAATAGAACATGACAAAATGCAATCAAATTACAATTGATGAGTCGTCTATCTAATATGGCAACGGTTTTTTTGATATAGCCATTTTCTTTGAGTCTTCGAATTCTTTCGTGTACCGAAGCATTCGATTTATATATTTTATGGGCTATTTCTTTGATAGAAAGCTCTGCATTTTCTTGAAGGAGTTTCAAAATCTCTAGGTCTGTCTGGTCTAAGGAATTCATGAATTTGGCATTTTTGATTTATACATATCTATTTCTGAAAAATATTCAGAAAATATGTAAATAACCGAATAATTTACGGAAAATAATCGTAGGGCTATCATAAATTTTGAAATTCTAGGACATTTGTCAAAGAATTTTACAATAAATAAGGACTATCATGAATTATTCTGTTGAATCAAACAATCGAGTACAAACCAAGTTCAAAAGCTTATGGCAATTGGTAGGAAATACACCTATGCTTGAGCTGAAGTATTTGTATAAAGGAAAGGAGGGGAGAGTTTTTGTGAAGTGTGAGCATTACAATCTCACAGGCAGTATCAAAGACCGCATGGCTTTGTTTATTTTACAACAGGCTTATCTTCAAAACTTGATTCGTCCAACAGACACCATTATCGAAGCTACCAGTGGGAATACTGGCATCGCATTTTCGGCTATCGGAAGAGCCCTTGGACACCCTGTAACGATTGTTATGCCTAATTGGCTGAGCAAGGAGCGTATAGATATCATCAAGTCACTTGGCGCTGATATTATGCTGATTAGTAAGGAGGAGGGAGGCTTCTTGGGAAGTATCAAATTGACGGAGGATATGCGTGCTAATTCGGATACTTACTTTTTACCACGACAGTTTGAAAATACTTGGAATGCGATGGCGCATGAAAAAACCACTGGCCCCGAAATTTGGCATCAATTAGATAGCATCGGATTAGCTCCCGATGCATTTGTGGCTGGTGTGGGTACAGGAGGTACAATCATGGGCACGGGAGCTTTTCTAAAATCTATGAACCCTCATATCAAACTACATCCTCTTGAACCTGCCGAAAGTCCTACCTTAACCACAGGTTATAAGGTTGGTTCGCACCGAATTCAAGGGATATCAGATGAATTTATTCCTGATTTGGTGAAATTAAAAGAATTAGACGAGGTGATTCAGGCTAATGATGGAGATGCCATTATTATGGCACAAAAACTTTCGACACAGTTGGGCTTAGCAGTTGGGATTTCGGCTGGTGCTAACGTGATTGGTGCAATCAAACTTCATGAACAATTGGGGCAGGATTCGGTGGTGGTAACGTTGCTTTGTGATAGCAATAAAAAGTATTTGAGCACAGACCTTGTGAAAGAAGAACCATCCAGACCAGATTATATCTCGTCTGCAACAGAATTCTTGGATTTTAAAGCGATAAGTCGACTACCACAACCTGTTATTTAGAGTGAAGAGTTTTGAGTGCGGAGTGTTGAATTGTCCTTTGTCCTTGCCTAAAATAGCCCGGAAGGAGCTGCGGTAAATATTTGTAGTTAGGCCTACAATTTGCCTAATTAACAGATCTCATTATAGGCTAATTGGATACTAAGTAGTTACTCAAACTTAAATTTAAGTACTCGGCTTTAGGTTGTAAACCGTAGGCATTAGGCAAAAACCTATCTCATGTTACTAAAAAACAATTTAGCACTCTTGGCCTTGTGCCTGTCGCTTTTAAGTAAAAACCTAAATCTAATGCTGCATGAATTTCATTGAAAATTTATTGAAGATAAGTAAAAGGAAAGATTAAATGAACAGTATATCTGAGTGGAAATTTGACTATAATATTTTGATTATGAATGTCTTCAAATAACCAATATACTGTTGACCTGATTACTGGACAAAATTGAAGATACTAGTTCAAGACTTAGTCTTGGACTCATTTTTTTAACAGTTTTAAACTGTTTTTAAATATTCATTGAAAATTCTAAATACCTCAATCTCACTTTCTTGCTTTATCCATTAATTAGGAGATACCTATTTATTGAGATTTTTTCATAAGCTCCGTAGGAGCGACAGGAAGATAACTATCTTGAATTCTGTCGCACCTACGGCGCTTTTACAAAGGAAAATAAGATAGGTTTTGTATAAGCAAGTCGATACTGTCGAATTAAGTGTGTTTGTCCTTGGTATTATCTTTTTCGGAGTTGGGGTGGTACAAGCGCTGATTAAATTGTTATCCAAAAGTACTGAGGTGTCGATTTCTGAGGAAGGTATCTACGACCAACGTTGGGCTATCAACAGCAGAATCCCTTGGAATGAAATAAAGTCTTCAGAGATTATTTCAGTATTTAGACAGAAGTTCATTCGTATTAAACTCAATAAGCCTCAAAAAGCCAATAAGGACTCATTTTTGAGTAGATTCACTAAAAAAGAAATTTCAGAATTATATATTTTTGTTTCGGATTCGTCCGTGAATGATACTAATCTCAATCATTTCGTTAATCAAATGGCGCGCTGCGATAAACCCGAGCAGGAGAAATTAATGAGAAATTTCGGCGCTATTGAATAATACAACAAAAAAATGTCCAGATGAGTAGTATTGTGTATATATTTGAATTTGAAAACCCTTTCTAATCAAATATATGTATAAAACATTCCTTTGGGCATTTTTCAGTTTAATTTCTACCCCACTTTTTTCTCAATCAAATATTACAACTTGTGATACATTGACATGGTATGATTTTTCAAGAAATCGTAAAATCCCTGTGGCCATCTACAAATCTAATAGCCTTCATCAATCAAGCAAGTTACCAGTTGTAATTTTCAGTCATGGTTATGGTCAAAATGATGGAATAGCTTATCTTAACTATACTTATCTTACGAAGTTCTTAGCAGAAAAAGGTTTTTTTGTGGTGAGTGTTCAACATGAACTTGCTACCGACAGTCTTATACCTTCTACGGGCATTCCTCAGATTGTGCGCCGACCGTTCTGGGAAAGAGGTGTTGACAATATTCATTTTGTAATAGAACAGTTAAAACTCCAATTTCCAAGATTAGATTTTAAAAAACTTTCTTTGATTGGTCATTCCAATGGGGGAGATATAACAGCCCTTTTTCCTGAGAGGTATCCCAAACTTATCCATAAAATTATTACGCTCGATAATCGACGAATGCCTTTGCCCAGAACTAAATCGCCTAAAATTTACACACTGAGGTCTAGCGACCAACCAGCAGATAAGGGCGTTTTGCCAGATGAATTCGAGCAAAAAAAATGGTCAATTCAGGTAGTCAAGCTTCCCAATACTCCCCACAACGACATGGATAATCACGCCAACGAACGCCAAAGAAATGAGATTCAAACTTATGTTTTACAATTTTTAAAAAACAAATCCAGATAAAGTTTTGCCAAAAGCTTTTTATCTAAGTTACTAGTTCAAGACTTAGTCTTGGACTCATTTTTTTAACAGTTTTAAACTGTTTTTAAATATTCATTGAAAAAGGCTAAATATCTTTTCTCTTTTTGTCCAGTAATTAGGCTTACTATTTGAATTTGAATGTAAGTGATTGTAAATTATTTGTTTATACTTAAAAAAATAAACAATATGATAAAAAATAAGAAAGTTGTCTTGTATTTGAGTAGGTACATTGGTCTACTCGTATTCGTAGTTCTAGCTCATAATAGTAAGAGTTTTACGTCTGGAGTTTGTACGCCAAGTTTTGATATGTTATTCTTTTTCTTGATTGGACTCATTAGTTTAGGTGCGATTTTAGTTTCGATTATCAATTTGATGACTCATCCCAGCAATGACAAATCTATCTTAATGATTCATATATTAGTTTTCTTTGTATGGCTTTCATTTCTCTTCTTAAATGATTAAAACAAAAATCTCTTCGAGTAATCTATAGCCCAGCATTCTTACCCTGTTTCTTCCAGAAGAAATTATACAATGGAGGGTATACCAACCGTTTTTGGGGAGATTCGACTGCCCACTTTAGCCAGTCTTTCAAGTGATTTTGATACGATTGAAAGGCAAATCGGGTAGCCGAAACGGGCGACATAAGTCCTTGTTTTACCAACACATCATGCCCAATCCCTTGATGATGAATTGTATCTCTAGTTTTGGCAATATCTTGAAGGATATGTTGGAAATAAGGTTCTTCAATTTTTCCAGATAGGAGCAGCCTATGTAGTTTTTCGGCTTGCCACCATATCGAATTATCAGCCGATTGCGTTGGTTGAAGCGGTAGTTCTGATTTATCGTAAAAGTATAAAGGTTTAAAAACCGACAAGCAAGGATTAGAGGTATTGGTAACCCAAACCGAGCTATCGGTACGAGGTTTGAGGAATGCCAACATAGAGCCAACTGTTTGATTAGGGCAAAGTACGCCCGTAGCATGCATACAAATATCTTTGGTGGTAGCCTTGTGAGCCTGAAAATTGTCTCCATCATAGTGCGAGCTCAGAAGGTCGATACCACTGTGTAAATCAAAGTAAGGTTGCTGAGCCAGTGCTGTACTTTGCATTTGACGAACCTTACAGCTACTTACCCAATTCATAAAAGAGGAGGAGAATGCTTTGGCCCAATGGAAGTCCTCATGAGGTTTTATCCATTTTTTCTTTTTGGCATACTCTATAGCATCTGGGGCCAATTCGTTGTAATTGTTGCCAATCGATAAGCCATTCGAAATACTTCGTGCGCCTTTGAGGTATTCGATAGCCCAAAATTTACCAGCCGTTTCTAACACAAATGCTTTTTCTGAATCAACGATAAGAAAAGAATTGTGATAAAAGAAATTTTTATTTTGATACCCTCCACAAGCATCTTGACCATAATTGTATAAGTGCTCGAGCATACAATCAAGTGCATTTTCGGCCGAATTGCTTCTTTCTAGGGCAATTCGTAGTAAATCCATTCCTGTTAAACCAAGATTTTGTTTGTTGATAGGAATTTTGGTAAAAACGGCTTCATTTCCTATTGCCACTCCTTTTTCGTTGACACCCATTTCGGCACCCCACATCCAAAATGGTTTTGACAAAATAACTCTATTCGTAAACGAGGCTTGTGGAATACTCCTATAGGTACATTGGAGTAAACTGCCAGATGGATACTCTTGGGCAGGGAAATCTACAATTGCTTGAGCCTCATTAGGTTCACGGTCTGAGTTTTTCCCAAAAATCCAACAGTTTTCTTTACTGAGTTTCGGAGGCACTACGAATGTATCACACATGACTGCTATAAATTTGTCAATTCGGAAATATGATTCTGATTATTTGTGAAATCCTAGTAATTTTTGCTGTAATTTTGCCAGCCTAATTGTTATGGGTCTTCAAGCCCATTTTACACTAATCACACTAATAAGATGAATACTAGTTCAGAAATAGCACACGAACAAGTTTTAAATCTATATGCTCAAAAACTGCGACTTAGGGTTTGCGGAATTTGTGTCGAAGACCAAAAAATTCTGATGATAAATCATGCTGGTGTAGTACAAGGGGCTGATTTTTGGTGTCCTCCTGGAGGTGGGCTTCAATACGGTGAATCAGTAAATGAAGCATTGCAAAGGGAATTTTTGGAGGAAACTCAAACAGAAATTTCAATCGGTGAAATGATGTTCGTGAACGAATTTCTCGAACCGCCACTTCATGCAATTGAGCTTTTTTTTAGAGTTGAAATCACTGAAGGAAAAGCCCAAAAAGGCTTTGATCCTGAAATGAAAGACCAAATCATCCAAGAAATTAAATGGATGAGTTTTGATGAAATCAAACAACTACCAGCGGCTCAGGCTCATCGAGTTTTCTCGACCTGCAACTCACTAGAAGAGCTTTTTCAAATAAAGGGTTTTTGTACCAAATTTGAATAAAACAACTTAAAATCGGTCAAAAACCAATCAATCTATATCTGTTAAGCTTAATAGCTTGAATATCAGTAAAAATTACGAATAATCGTTTGCAATTCATAGAATTCTTCACATATTTTGAAGGAGAATTGTATTTTTGCGTCCCTGTTTGTGTTTTGTTAAGTAAACGATGTGTGTAGGCAGTAGGCAAAGAGTTTTAAAATGTTCTTTGATAAACTCAGCATTACATTTGCCCCAATCCCATGCCAAGCGCCGATAACTGAAAATTTGTTTTGCCTTAGTACTTAATTTAATCTTTACAGGGAGATTGATTGTGGTTCTGGATGTGAAAATACAATTTAGTACTTTATGATGGATTTTACTCTCTTCAACCCCATACGACAATTGGAGGCTATCATTTCAAATATACAACCAAAAGGAAAGTTTTTTTTACCGAGTTTTGACGTTGAAAAAATCCCGACTTATCAACTATTCTTTGAAATTTCAACAAAGAATTTTTGTTTTTGGGTAAAGGATTCTTTTTCAAATCAAATTATTTGGGTAGAGGAGTACGCTATTTCGTTGTTTGAGGTAGATTCGAGTGTGGTGGATAATATTAGTTTGATTTATAATTCGCATGAGTTTTTGAAGTCAATAAAATGGCATTCGATTCATGTGCACTGCGATAGTCAATCATTTATTCAGATTCCCCTGCCATATTTCAGGAAGGAGTTTTTACAAAAGTATCTTCAGTTGGCTAAAGGTCATCTGCTCGGAAATCATGAGCAAGTGCTTTCCCAAATAGACGAAGATTTGTCATTAGTACATGTATTTAGTATAGAAAAGCAAGTAATGGATTGGTTCTCAGAAACCTATCCTCTTGTTGAGGTTAGTTATATGCCAGTTTGTCAAATCTTATTGAATTTGGCAAAAATAGAAAATTCTGAAAATCCCATCATGCATGTATATGTAAAGGAGGATTCCATCAATTTGGTGGTAGTGCATCATCATAAGTTATTGCTTTGTAACAGGTTTCAAACTCGTACCACAAATGATATCTTGTTTTTTGTACTAGCATCTTTGAATGAACTTTCGATACATCCAGATAAATGTTCCGTCAAATTACATGGGGATTTAGGTGCCGACGGACAATTATATGCGCTACTCGTAGAATACATACAACAGGTTGACTTTGACGAGAAAAGCCAAGCAACGCTAAATGTCGAAGGTCAGATTCCGAGAAAGTATATTGGTATGCTAGTCTAAAGTAATAGGTAACAGAGATTGGCTAACAGTATCTCCCTCGGATGTACAAACTCACAATCGGAAGGATACAAGTAAGGTAAGTTAGTACGCAAAATAAAGTTTATGCTTGTGCTTTAAGCTTTCAGGTATCGGCTTTCGGCGGTGGGCTATGGGAAAAATGC